>JBEKPC010000007.1:0-69759 GCA_049521155.1 Bryobacteraceae bacterium | reverse complement strand
CGGGCCCTCTGAGCAGTGGCGTCGCCGGAGCAATCGTCGACCACCAGAACCGGCACTCCCGGCATCACCGCCAGCACTTCACTCACGACGCCGCCCACCGCGCCCTCTTCGTTATACGCCGGGATGAGGATCAGCAGCTTCACAGCTCCGCTACCTTGCGAACCGCTATCGAATAGGCGTCTGTCAATGAGCGAAATTCCTTGGCGCTCAGCCGGCGTGTTTTGAAGATCCGGCGCCGTTCGCGCAGCAGATAGGGCAGGCGCACCAGTGCCGATACGTGGGCCCGCAAAACGAGAAACGGCAACAGCCACGGCGGATGGCCTGCCTCACGAAATTCCGCTGCCTTGCCGGTCCGCGTGATCATGAACACCAAGTGCCAGTAGTATCGCGCGAAGGCATAAAACTTGACCAGCGCCAGCATCGACAGCGGAAAATTCTTGATCACCGTGTAGAGCCGGTTGCGCTCCACATAATACGCCTTGAGCGGCGACGCGCGGCCGGCCGATTTGGAGTATGCGTGATCGACCACCGCGCCCGCCACATAGGCGCCCTCCCACCCCGCCCAGCGCGCCCGCAGGCCCAGATCGGTATCTTCGCAATAAAGGAAAAATCGCTCGTCGAACAGCCCGATCTCGTCCAGCATTTTGCGCCGGTAAAGCGCCGCCGATCCAGTGGGAAAGAATGTGTCGCTATCGCGCGGGAAGTTCTCCGGAGGCTCGCCGTGTCCTCTTTGCTTGCTGGAGCCGTCGCGCGCAATCAGCATGCCCGCCGAATCCAGACGCGCTGGATCCAGCCGTACTTGGGAAGCGAACATACCAGCCTTGGGCCGGGCTTCGGCCGCCTTTACCAGAGCCGCGAGCCACCCCGGATGCGGCATCGCATCGTCATTCAGCGCCGCGATGTACGGAGTCTCCGAATCGCGAATCGCCTGATTGATGGCCGCGCCAAATCCCATGTTGCGATCGTTCGCCAGAATGCGCACCCGCGCCCCGCTCGCGCGAGCACGGCCCGCGCCGCTATTATCCACCACCACGACATCGAAGCGGTCGAATGTTTGGGATTCGAGTGAGCGCAAACAGTCCGCCAGAGCGTCGTCCGCGGCCAGCGTCGGCACGACAACTGTTACCAAGGGAGACGGCAAGATTCGATTTTAGCCGTTCTTGTCACCGTATGAAAGGAACATAGGCCGGGACGCGGCTTTGATATTGCCGGAATTTTTCACCAAATCGCTCGTCCAGCAGGTGATCTTCGACGCGAACGCGAATCTCGGTTCCTATGACGAAAGAAATGACGGCGGCCAGCAGCAGCGGCCAGGGCGATAGCAGCGATCCGGTAGCCAACAGGAGCAAGAGCATGGATGTGTAGATCGGGTGCCGGACCAGGCGATACGGACCCCAGGTGACCAGCTCATGATCCGCATTCAGCCCGGCTTCGACCGTCCACTGGCGTCCCAACGCGCGGCCGCCGGTCCAGGAAAGAGCAATTCCTAACGAGAAGAGGAGAACGGAAACCGCGGTTCGCCAAGCTGGCAGAGGTCTTTCCCAGAATTTGCCTTGCCACAGCAACGAAAAGGCGATCGCGTAGAACACGAGACCCCAGCGGGCGCGCCGATCGATTTTAACTGTCTTGTGCCGCTTTCGAAGGGCGCGAAAGAACGGCACCATCCAGAGAAGCCATCCGGCCTCGAAAATGAGGTATCCGTAAAACGGCATTAATCCTGCAAAACGACCAGCGGATTATTGAGCGCGGGATCTTCGGCGTCCCCGTCGAGATCGAGGAATCGCGGATCCAACAGGCGGCTGGTCTCGATATTGCCCATCGCCGAAAGTAAGGATTCGCGCAGATGAGGATGCTCCGCTTCGAGGCCGCCGAGAAGATCCCTTAATGACCGACGGACGGTCCCCGTGCGCTGCGAGCATCCGCAGGGAATCACCGGCGCTCCCATTTGTTCCGCGTAGCGCGTGGTCAGGTCCTCATGCACAAACACCAGCGGGCGGATCATGCGGAAGTCTTTTTCACGCGACCAGGTGATGGCCGGCAGAGAGCTGATGCGACCGTTAAATAAAGCGTTGCGCAAAAAAGATTCGCAGATATCGTCCGCCGTGTGGCCGAACGCGATGACGTTCGCGCCCAAACCTCGCGCAATTTCAAACACCGCGCGCCGGCGATAGCGGCTGCACAGATCGCAGCCATGCTCGGGCTGTTCTTCGAGTAAACGGAAGGAAGGATTGTCGCGATGATAGCTCCAGTCGATGCCGCGCGACCTCAGATATTCCGCCATCGGCTCGAACGGCCTCAGAAATTTTCCCTGCTCCACCGTGAACGCACACACCGTGAAATCGACCGGCGCCCGTTTCTGCAACAGCAGCAGCGCGTCGAGCATGGTCAGTGAATCCTTGCCGCCCGAGAGCGCCACGGCCACACGATCGCCGTCGCGGATCATTTTGAATTTCGCGACAGCCTCGCCGACCTTGCGAAGCAGTAGTTTTTCTAAATCCACCATCCTATTTTGTCAGGAATCCCGAGTCGCCCGGCCGTCCGGAATCATAAACCTGATATTGCGTCTGGCCGAACCCGTAGCCGCGCGTCAACTGAACCGTCCCCAGAGGACTGTTGCCGGCGGCGATCAGCACCATGCGCTTCTTGTTCATCGGATTTGTGGCAGCCAGCACCAGCGCTTCGTTTTCGGACGAATGATCCTTACCCTCTAATTGGAACACGGCGCCGTCGTAATCAAGCGCCAGAGGCTTCGCCCACGCCGCCAGAGCCGAGTTCGTCTCCGGACGCCCGATGAACAGCACATCGTGGTCGGCCAGCTCACGATCCGTCACTTCAAAATCCTTAAGAATACGCACCGCGCTTTCGAACCGGTCCAGGAACTGCTTCTGCCATTGCTCCGCCGCATAACGATTCGCCCCGGCCTCGGTCAGCGTGCCGTAAACAATAATCGTGGAACCCAGCCGCCGCCCCAGATCGCTGGCGCTATAAAGAGGTCCGTCGCCCGTATCCGGCAATCCGGTTTCATTCAGCCATTTCGCGAACAGTGCCGGTTGCCCCGCGGAAGCCACAAAATCGGAGGAATGAACCGTCTTGGTCGTGTTCTTGTCGAAGAAATCCTTCATCAGCGCGTAGAACGCGTCGTCGCCCATCGATCGCCGCAGCGCGTCCAACAGTAGAACCCCCTTCGCTTCGGCCAGCGTGTGCCAACTAGAAGAAGTTGTCGACGCCGTGATCTTCGAAAGCGGCTGTTCGCCCGCCAGCGCCGCCGCCCGATACTGCGCCCGGAACGCTTCGAGCCGCTTCTCGGCATCCTTCTCACCCGCGATGGCATGATATTCGGTGGCGCCCGCCGTCAGCCAGACATCGCTATCGGACGCGGGAAGAATCCAACCCTTCCATAGATTTTCGTTGGCAGCGGAATCTCCGCGCCCACGACGTCCTCCGCGCCCGCCCTCAGAGCCGCCTTCCTTCGCCGTAATCGCCGACGCCTTTGGCGCGCCGTCGAGCAACATCTTAATTGCATCGGCCGGATGTCCCTGGAATAACCGATAGCCCGACGAATACAAGCCATCGTTGGCCGCGAACTGATCTTTCTGCATCGCCGACGGGACCCACTCGCGTTGATTCGGCTTGCCGAACAGCGCCCACATCATCATCCGCTTCGCCATTTCGGAGCTGGCGATCTTCGCATCCATCGTGGTCGAGCTCACCAGCGGCGCGGTACGGAACGCCAGCGCGGCGAATCCTTCGTCGATCTTGCCTTTGTACTGCTGATACATCTCCTGCCACTTCACGTCGCGCGTCGCCGGCACGAACGGCAGATCCTGAGGCGCGCCGTGCGGATCGGGCGCATATTCCAGGCGGACGTTCAAATCCTTGGCGTTGTTGCAGCCCCAATAAAATCCTTCGGTGCCGCCGAACCATTCGTTCTTCGCGCTGCTATAGAACTTCGTTTTATAAGTGCCCAGTTCCAGCATCCCGATCTCATTGGTGCGCGCGTCGCCGACGATCCATTCATTGGTGTAGAGACCGTTATTGCGCGTCGAAAGCAGCTCCACCACCCTGGCCACGCTATCGCCGTATTGAATCGCCCTGCGCGCCCGGTAAGCGACCGGAGTCCCTTGCATATTGAAAGGACTCTGCTCAATCGTCGTCTCCGTCAGCACCACGCCGACGTCGTTCTGATACCAATCCGTGCCGCTCTGGATGCCCCCGGGATAACTCTGCATCAGCACCCGATGGCCTTCCGTCGGCACGATGTCGAGCATGATGTTGGTCTGCTCAGCCAGCGTCAGCGGCCACATCGTGACGTGGGCGATCACCATCTTTCCATCGCGCGTAGCCTTGCCCGTGGCCGCGAAAGCGCTGCATCGCGCGTTGACCGGAACATCGGTCTTCGAGGGATCGTAACGGGGCTTCATCAGATTGAGGCCTTCGAGACCGCTCGGCGTCATCGGCATCGCCGCTTGCAACTCACCCAGCTCCGTGATCGTATTTAAGGTCACCACATCAATCAGGTCGATGGTCCGTCCATTGACCTTCGCGCCGGCCGCGGCCGCACCCTCGGCGATCCCTTTCATCTCCATCAAAATTTCTTTATCGAAGCCGCGCAGGAACAGCGCGTTGGCCGTCGTGCGTCCGTTTTCCCATGCCGTCCTCTTCGATTTTGAATCGAGCTGCGCTGCGCAGCGGTCTATGTACTGCTCGATTTCGCGCGCCAGTAAATATCCGTGCTGATAGCCGCGTTCGTAAGGCGCGCCCTCAATGTGAACATAAAGCCAGCCCCCGCGCGGATACCGATAGGCAGGCCCAAACGTCCGCAGAGTGGCCTTTTGCGGCAGCACGCTCGATTGCGCGACCTCTTCAATCGAAATCCCTTCGAACCAGGCTTTTCCCGTGAATGCCCCTCCGCCCGCCACGTTCAGCACCACTTGATCATCCGCGCGAGTCGCCGTGAAACGCAGATTCACCCGCGTCCATCCCCTGGTTCCACCCAGCGATTCCGTATGCACGTCGAACGGCATGGAAGCCATCCCGATCGAAGCCCCCGTCGCGATGGGGGAGCGATCCGTATCGCGCACGTCGAGCCGGTCTGTCCGCATCCAGCCTGACAGCTCGTAGCTCTTGCCGACCGTCAGCGTGACCGGCGTCGAATGAACGTACGCGTCCGAATCGCCGTTCGGCTCTACGCGCAGTGACGCGTGACCCTCGCGCTGCACTTGATTATCCGGCGCGGCAATCCCACGCTGCGCTTCCCATTGTTTGGCGTTGGCGTCGCGGCTATTTAGAAACGACGCCTGATAAAGAGGTGCGGCAAACAGAGCCGAAACGGAGAGCAGTCCAAGGGCAAGCTTTCGCATGCTGCTATTGTAATCCCATCCGGCCGCGTTCCAGATAGGTCCAGTACTCGTAGAACGAATGTGGGGCATCCAAAATCACGTCCGTGCCCTATGCTTGCCTGAAATGGAACAACTGGCTGAGATTTTGCAATACACGTTCAAGCCCGGCGTAATCGTCATGACTTTCCTGGCTCTGTCTTTCCTGGTCATGGCGATCATTCGAAGCTTTCAGCTCCCACAGTGTTTTTCTTGTGGAGCAATGAAGGTGCGGCCGTCCCGTCCGGTTGGCTTGCTCGATTCCCTCGGCGGCCTTCTTCTCATCCGTCCTCACCGCTGCTCAGGGTGCCGCGAACGGTTCTACGCCCTGCGCGTCTCCGCTGGGACCCGACCGCAATCTAAGCAGTCACGGAGCCAGCGCGGTTTGGCGGTTGCATTCCGGGTTCGCAACGGCGTCGTCGATCGAGTCGCCTTCCGCGTGGTGAAGGACTCCATTTCTGCCCGCCCCGCCGTAGATTTTGCCGCCTGCCATCCCGGAACGGCATCTGCTCTTTCCTCCGTACAAAACTAAAAATTAAGCAAAATCAGTGGTTTGGACTCTGAGCCCGCATTCGCACGCATGAGTGGACGGTTTCTTGCTACCTCAAAAACTTCGCTAAGGACCAATCTTCATGGTGTTTCACTATCTCTTCAAGCCCGGCGCCATCCTAACCTGCTTAATCGCGCTTTTCTTTCTCGCCGTGACCATCCAGCGAGGCCGGCAGATTCCCCAATGTTTCCGTTGCGGAGCCCTCAAAGTGCGTCCCTCGCGTCCCAGCGGACTGCTGGACCTCGCCGGCGCCCGCTTCATGATCCGGTCTTACCGCTGCTCCGGCTGCCTGGTCCGGTTCCACGCTATGCGTCTCTTTAGCCGGCCCGTCACGGGCTGGGTGGAAACTAGAAACCGGGCCCCATTCTAGGCGGCCCGGCCATTTTTCTTAATTTGGAATACTTCTGAAAACGCGCACCCAATAGGTTCAGGCAACCTTCTGCGTTTTATACCGGCCCAGAATCTCGTTCATCTGGTCTTTTAAACGCAGCTTTACCTTCTTCAAGCGTTGCTCCTCAACCTGTTCCTCATCGGTCAGGTGCGGCTTCGCCTCCAGCCCCTCCAGTTCTTTGTGATACTGGCAGTGCTGCGACGCAAGCGCGCGGAACTCCTCGCTTGTCGCCATCAGGTGCGCCTTCAATTCGTCTTGATTGGTCTCCATCAGCAGCTCTCCTTTGTAAGGGAAATGCCACGCCGAGTCTGTTTGGTTGGAATGAATCGGGCTCGGTGGGTAGTTTTTGACATTCAGTCACGCGGCACCGCCGGTCACCGATGGCCGACTATGCACCATGACAATATCATGAAAAAACCCTCATGACAATAGCCGAGTCGGCAGGTTGGTGGTAATAATTTTCCCGCCTCCCCACTGCCAAAAAGCCTAATGTTTTGTAAAGATTAACGGCCGCTACGTTCGATTCGCGGACTTCCAGAAACCACCACCCCGAAGCGGTGCTCAGTACCGTTTCGATCATAATCCTGCCGATTCCCTGGCCGCGTAAAGACGGCTCTACGGCTACATTGAGGATCTCCCTTTCATCCGGCGCCGTAGCCCGCGTCACGATAAATCCAACCACGCCGGAACTCCCCACCGCGACCAGGCAATCGTGATCCAAATAGCTTGCAGGCGTCCATTGGGATGCCTCGGGCGACGCACCCTGAATCGCCGCAATCGCCGCCAGGTCGTCCAGCTTCGCGCTGCGAATTTCCAACGGACGCCCCATCAGTTCCCTCACCAGCGCCCGTTGCCGCAGCCCGATCGATCGCCAATCGAACCGTTTTTCGACATGCGCCCGTCCCGCCGCTGCGATCTTCGAGCGAAGCGCCCCATCTTCCAACAGCCGCGTGATTCCGCCGGCAAACTCCTCGGGCGTATCGGCGATCCAGACGTTGACTCCATGTTCCAACCCCAACCCCGCGCAGCCCGAGGACGTCGATACCACCGCCCGCTCCATCGCCATCGCCTCCAGCACTTTCACGTTGGTTCCCGCCGATTCCCGCGTCGGAACAACCACCACGTTAGAGTCCCAATAGAGCGGCCGCACATCGGCCACAAATTCGAGAATCTTCCCCTCCGCCCGCAGTGTCCCCGTATAATTTCGCCAGTGCAGCCACGCGTCCGGTCCGGCAACCACCGTCAACTCGACCTCCGGCGCCAGTGGCAAAATCTCTTCGGTAAAATAGCGAAACGCCTCGATATTCGGAAAATGTCGAAAAGACCCGATAAACAGCAGTTTTCTTCCCGCCGTTTCCGCCTGCGGCGAGAATCGCGTCAAATCGACCCCATTCTCGATCACCCGCCCAACACTTAGAATTGCGCGATCTTTCTCCGACATCACGATGACGCTTCGAAACTCCTTCACCGCGCGCGTTTCGAAACGATGCCACCGCCACCAATCCCACCACGCGCCCGTCGTTCCCCGACGTGCTCGAATCTGCGCGTACAAGTCAAACGTGACATCATGCTCGACCAGAACGTCACCTCCGTAGGGAGCCAGATACGTATATTCCACCTGCGCCAAGTCCGTCTCCCGCGCCTTCCATAGCGAGAACATCGCCGGCGATTCATACTCGCGAACCTCCGGCGGCGCGACCGTCGACCACCTAGGCTCGCGATACCGCGGCTTCTCCACCAAATAAATGCGCGAGCAAAATTCCAGCACCGGATCGACTTCGGGAATATCGTCATCCTCCGTGAACGCATACAAAATCACATCGAATTCCCGAGCCATTTCCCGCAGCAGATTGAACATCCTCACCGCGCCGCCATGCGACAAAGGATACGGGAAATAAGGCGTTAAAACCGCGATGCTCTTGCGGCGGCTATTTCGCGCCCGCCCTTCGAGAACGCGATGCCCATTAGGCCGCACCGTCTCCCCGCTGAAAGGCCGCAGGAAGATCCGATCGAGCGCGACCCCGCGCAGGAACAGCCAGGACGCAATGGACAGCCTCAAATGGTGCCGTTCCAGCCTCGCGTTATACGCGAGAATCCTACGCGGCGCCAGCAGCCAGGCCGCCGGGCGAATCGGCATCATAGCCGGCATCAGCCCAATGCGATATTTCCGAAAGCGCGCCCGCAGCGTCCCATAAGATTCGTCCGCCCGCGCCTCAAACACCCGCCGCCCCGGCTCCAGCCGCCGAATCTCCTCGACCATCGCATCGGACAGCGCGTCATCCGAGGAGCGCAGGCAAACCACCACCGCCTCGGGATCTTTCCCGAGCATCCCAAACACCCACCGCTTCACCCGCTCCTTCCTATGCATGGTTGGCAGCCGTGCCTAACGCTCTCTCGTCGTCACCTGTAAAATCCAAACCCCCACCAGCGGCAGCACGGACATCGTGACGCACACCACATGAAACGCGCTGAACCCGAAATGATCCACCATCGCGCCAATCGCCGGCGATGCGAACGCCTGCATCAAGCCATACGCGAACGTCAGCACCGCCACTCCGAACGCCGCCCTTCGTGGACCGAATAAATCGATCGGCAGCGCGTAAAGATTGGCCGAAATGCACACTGACCAGAAGAAGCTCATGCTCACCGCCGCCGCAGCCAGCCCCCGCGTGGGCATCAGCGGAATCGCCGCTGTCACCAACAGGAACCCCGCACTCACCCAGGAGACTTTCAACCTGGCCGCCACCACCTTCGTACCCGCCCGTATCGACCGGAACGCCAGCCAGCCTCCGAAAAATCCACCCAGGGTCCCCACTACGGGAGGCATCCATGCGAAGCGCCGGTTCGCCTCTTCCGCCGTCATGTTCCAGTCGTGTACGAAATAGATCGTGGTCCAATTCATCCACAATTGGTATAAGGACATGATGAACACGGTCGCCAGCGCGAGCCCCCAGACCCTGCGGTCGCGCAGCAATTCCTTCATAGTGGCCGCGCCCACTTCCGCAGGCGCGATTTCTTTCGCCGGGATACGCTTGGCCACCAGCAGCCACACGGGAACCCACAACAATCCCAACGCTCCACACACAACAAACGACGATCTCCATCCGTACACCGGAGTCAGTGCCGCCACAATCAACGGCGCCAGCGCGCTCCCCACACTGATTCCGATCTGGTTCGTCGCCGTTCCCAGTGCCCACTCCTGCGGCTCCAGATACATCGCGTTCGCTTTGCCGAATAAAGGAATCCCCGCCGCCTCCGCCACTCCCAACGCCGTCCGGCTCGCCAGCAATCCGCGAAACGAACCCACCAGTCCCGTCGTCGCTCCCGCGCAGGACCAGGCCGTGATCGCGATCGCCGCGCCCATGTTCAAGCCCACCCGATCGATAAACATCCCCGCCAAAGGCGCCGTGAACGCGTACATCATCGAAAAGGCCGATACAAACCATCCGTACTGCGTATTATCCAGATGAAATTCAGTCTTGAGTGTCGGCGCCAGCGCGGCCAGCAACCCGCGATCCAGATAATTCAACGTTGAGGCAATAACAAAAAAGGCGATGGCAATCCATCGCAGCGGAATCCGAGTCATCAGGGGAACTCTACCACCAGCACGTTCCCCAGCGTTCCCAGCTTCGCGTCCGGCTTGGCTTCATAGGTCAGCCGGATCTTCCGCACCGGCCTCGCGACCCCGCATCCGAACTTCGCTTCATTCGAACCGTTCACCGTCAGTTTATTTAAATCCCTCACCACGACCTTCACGATCCCGCCGCCATCTTTTTGAATCGTTAACCGCAGCGGACCATTCAGGCATTCGACGCGCGTAAGCTTGCCTTCGACCTTCGCTCCATTCGGATCGTCCCACCATTCGATCGGCTTCTGATAAGCCCCTTTGCCCGCGTTCAACCGCGCATTCGCCGCCGCTTCCGCCGCATGAACCTCGGCCGCGGCCGCCGCTTTCACCCGTTCCAGATCCCGAGCCGCTTCTTCCGCCCGCCGCTTCTTCTCCGCCTCGGTAAAATCCGCACGCGCCGCATCTAGCGCCATTTTCGCGATATGAATCCGTGCCCTCTCCGGTTCGTCCTTCGCCGCCTTTTCGGCCAGCGCCCAGGACTTCCCGGCGTTATCGTAATCGTCCGCTACTGCCTGCGCCTCCGCCAGCGCCTGCCAATACGACGCATTCCTCGGATCCAGCGTCGCCGCCGCCTTCAACTCCTTCATCTTGTCGACCGAACTCGTTTCAATCGCCGCCAACCTCGCCTGCGGCTCCGCCCATTTCGGATTCGCCTTGATGGCCAGTTCCAGCGAAGCATGAGTATTTTTTTCGAGCAGCCCGCGCGGACTGTCCGGCGGAAAATTCTTCCCACCGGCCGCCAGTTCCGAAAACAAGCCGTCAATCGCAGTCTTGTCGACCTGCTTCTCCGGAAAATCGCGATTCGGATCCAGCGCCTCTCCGACAACAGGTCCCGCTTCAAACTTTCCCGCCTTCACATAAGCGTCCAGAATCACGTCGAGCTTCGCCGCCGTCAGGTCGAACGCGTTGCGCACCGCGACCCCTTCGTCACCACTCTGCTGAATATTGTTGAGATAGACTCGCAGCTTACCGCTATAATCTGGCAACGTCGCCAGCATCTGCATTTTCGCCCACGCGCGCAAACGGTCCGCGGGAAGCTCGCCCGCCGGAAGCGGAGCACCCAGCTTGACATGCGTATTGGTCACCTGAATCGTCGAAAACAGGTCGCACAGCGCCGTCTCAATCGAATCCGGCATCCGCGCCGCATTCTCGTCAATCAGCAGCCGTGCCAGCGCCCGCAAATATTCCCGAGGCAAAGGCGTATCCGCCGACCACGCGCTTAACGTAGCCGACCCGCCGTCGATGAACGGCTTGCCCGGCGAATGCGCCAGATATTCTTTCTGATTCGCAAACAGCACCAGATCGATCGGCCAAACCGTTTCCAGTCCGGTCTTTCCTATCCCGACCTTCCCCAGCTCCGTCCCCAGCACATAACGCAACTGTTCCAGTTGATTGAGTTTCTCGCGTCCCGCCTTATCCCCCGCATCGCTAATCACATGGAACGGCCCAATCCGATAATCGATCCAGCGGTCCGCCCCCGCAGCCGAAACCGCCATCAGGACCGCGCAAAAACCTCTCTTCATGTTGGCCACAGTGTATCTCTATTTTAGTGAGAATTCCTTTCCCCGACGCCCACCATCATTTGTGTGCGCGATCCCCTTATTCTGCCTGTCCTCTGCGTGGCAGCCGGAATCCTGACCAGCCACATCTTCGACTTCTCCCTGCGTGAGTCAGCCTTCCCCATCCTCGCCTTCATCCTCTTCGCGATCCTCGCCACGAACTGGCTCCGAAAAACCTGCCTCATCCTGACCATCTTCTTCACCGGCGCGCTCACCGAATCCCTCCATCGACCCCCTCCCGCCCCGACCATCGACGCCAGCTCGAAAGAAATCATGCTTCTGGAAGGCTGCGTCGTCGACCCCTCCGTCTTCTCCCCATCCCGCGAGCAGTTCACCCTCGAACTCGACCCCGGCGCCAGAGCCCGCGTCAGTATGAATCTCGACGACACTCCTCCCCAGCGCCTCAACTACGGTCAGCGAGTCGAGATCGAAGCCCGCATCCGTCCGCCTCATAACTACAACAACCCCGGATCGTTCGACTACGCCCTCTACCTCGCCCGCGAAAAAATTTTCTGGACCGCCGTCATGGCCCGCCAAACCTCCGCCCGAATCCTTCCCGGCCGCTGCGGCTCCCGATTCCAGGCAGCCATCTTCGCTCTCCGCACCGCCGCCGTCGACCGCATCGAAAAACTCTACCCAGGCGACACCTACAACACCGGCATGATGGAAGCCATCTTGATCGGCGAAAAGTCCAAGCTCGAAAAAGTCTGGACCGAAAATTTCCGCCGCACCGGCACTTATCACACCCTCGTCATCGCCGGCTTCCACGTGACGATCCTCGCCGCCTGCCTTCTTTTCCTCCTCCGCATCTGCGCCCTTGACGAGATCCCCGCGCTCGCCATCACCTGCGCCGCCGCCTGGCTCTACGCGCTCGTTTCAGGATGCAACGCGCCCGCCGTCCGCGCCGCCGCCGGATTCACCCTCTACGCCATTGCCCGCTTTTTCTTCCGCCGGGGCCGCGTCCTGAACCTGCTCGCCGCCGTCGCGCTCATTTATCTTCTCTTCGACCCCAGCCAACTCTTCGACCCAGCCTTCCAGCTCTCCTTCCTCTGCGTAGCCGCTATCGGAGCCTTCGTCGCGCCTCTGCTCCATGCCACCTCAACCCCCTTCGCCCGAGCCCTGAAAAATCCCTCCGTCATCGAAGCCGACCCGCGCCTGCCTCCGCGTTCCGCCCAATTCCGCATCGAGCTGCGCCTCATCTCAGAAACTCTAGGCGCCTCATGGCTGCTCACCCCGATCGCCCTCTTCCTCCGCGCCGCGATCTTCGCCTACGAACTCGCCGTAATCTCGACCGTGATTCAAATCGCGCTTGCCCTCCCCATGGCCGAGTATTTTCATCGAGTCTCCTTCTCCGGCTTTTCCTCGAACCTCATCGTCACCCCTCTCATGGGAGCGTTAGTACCTGTCGGATTCCTCGCCATCTTCACCGGCTGGCATTGGACCGCCTCCCTCGCGAGCGCCATGCTCGCCCTCTCCGCCCGAGTCGTCAACTGGCACGCCGGCCTCGAACCCAACTGGCGCATCGCCGACCCGCCTCTACTGTTAGCGCTAGCCTTCCTCGCGTCTCTCATCCTGCTCGCCATCTTCATCCGTAAAAAGGTTCTCCTATACCCGAGCCTGGCCGCGGCGCTTGCACTCTTCATCTTGTTGATCTGGCAGCCTTCGAAGCCTGCCGCGCCACACACTCTGGAACTAACCGCCATCGACGTAGGCCAAGGCGATAGCCTCCTCGTTCTCTTCCCCAACGGCGCGAAAATGCTCATCGATGGCGGCGGCCAACTTTCTTACGGCACTCGCCCCCGCCGCGCCAGTCTCGATACCGGCGAAGATGTCGTCTCTCCCTATCTCTGGAGCCAAGGCATCCGCCGTCTCGATATCGTCGTCGCCACCCACGCCCATGAGGATCATACCGGAGGACTTCCCGCCATCCTCGAAAACTTCCACCCCCGGGAACTCTGGGTCGGCGCCAATCCTCTTCCGTCCCTCCTTCAAAATGCCGCCCGATTGAGCATTCCCGTCCTCCGCCAGCACGAAGAACCCGCTTTCGATTTCTCCGGCGCGCGCATCGAAATCCTCTCTCCACCCCGGAACTTCGCCCCCCTCAAATCCGGCAATAATGACTCCCTCGCCTTCCGGATCCAGTTCGGCTCCCGCTCTTTTCTTCTCACCGGGGATATGGAAAAACCCATGGAAGGCCGCCTCCTGTCCGAACATGCCGATCTTCAGGCGGACGTTTTGAAGGTCGGCCATCACGGATCGAAAACCTCGACCATTCAGCCCTTTCTCGACGCCGTATCGCCTTCTATCGCACTAATTTCAGACGGTTTAGGCAATTCCTTCGGCCATCCCCACAAAGACGTGCTCGCCCGTTTACGCGATCGTCATACCGCCGTCCTCCGCACCGACCTCGACGGCCTGATTACGGTCCGTACGGACGGACAGCGCCTGACGATGGACACCGCGCAGTGGTCAAAAGGCAGTGACCTTTTCGGGCCGATTTGGAATCTTGATCTGATACAATAACATCAGATAGGTATGAGAAATAACTCATATCTGAGGGGTAACTGCTTGCGTCTGTCAGCCGGTGTTGTAGCGTCCGTTTTGGTCGTTCTGCCCTTTGCGGTACAGGGCAGCGCTACGGTTGTCGACGACGCCAATCTCCCTATCATCGCCCAGTACCAGGACGCGACCCGCACCCAGCAGGCCGCCCTGCGCGGCGTCCAAATGGACGTGGCCATCGACGCCAAACTCCCACGTCTTGAGAAACAAGGCAAACTGATTGCCCACCGTACCATCTCCAAGCTGGGAAAAATCGGCTATAAATTCCTCGGTTTTCAAGGGGACGATACCATTAAACAGGAAGTGATCGCCCGTTTCCTGCAAGCCGAAATGGAAGCATCTAAAGGCCAGGATATCGCCATCACTCCAGCCAATTACAAGTTCCGCCACAAAGGCTCCATGGAGCAGAATGGTCAGCGCGTAGAGTTTTTCTCGATCGTTCCAAAAAAGAAGCGCGTCGGCTTATTTAAAGGCGATTTATGGCTCGACGCCAAGACCGGCATGCCCGTCCGGGAATCCGGACAGTTTGTGAAAATGCCCTCGATTTTCCTCAAGAAGGTCGAGTTTACTCGCGTCTACGAAATCCAGGATGGCATCGCCATCCCGAAAAGTCTGGAGAGCAAGGCGGATGTAAGGCTGGTGGGCCTCGCCGAGCTTAATATTGCCTTCAGCAACTTCTCGAAGCAGGAAAATACCGCGGAAGAAGAACAGGCCAACGCCGGTGCCGGCACCCGTTGAGGAGATCCTTCATTTGACCCCTTTAAGAACCCTCTTTTTGAATCCCCCTTCCTTTGAAGGTTTCGATGGCGGGGCCGGCTCGCGCTGGCCCTCCACTCGTGAAATCGAATCCTATTGGTACCCCGTCTGGATCTGCTACCCCGCCGGCATGCTCGAAAACAGCAAGGTGCTCGACGCGCCCGCCCACGGTGTCTCCATCGACCAGACCGTCGCCATGGCGAAGGATTACGATTTTCTCGTCCTGTTCACGTCCTCGCCCGGTTTTCACGTCGACGTACGAATCGCCGGCATGATGAAGGAATCCAACGCCAATATGAAGGTCTGCTTCGTCGGACCTCCCGTCACTATTGAGCCGGATAAGGTCCTCGACTCCTCTCCCGCCATCGATTTCATCGTTCGCCGCGAATTCGATCACCAGATCGTCGCCTTCGCCAAAGGAACTCCTTTAAGCGAGCTCCCCGGCGTCAGCTATCGCAAAGACGGCAAAAATGTCCACAATCCCGAAGGCCCCGTCATCGAGAATCTGGACGAACTTCCCTGGGTTTCGAAAGTTTATAAGCGCGATCTCGATTTCCGCCGCTACAACGTCCCGTTCCTGCTGAATCCCTATATTTCCTTCTATACCACCCGCGGCTGTCCCGCCATGTGTACCTTCTGCCTGTGGCCGCAAACCCATTCCGGCCACCGCTGGCGCCTGCGTTCGGCCCAGGATATCGCCGCCGAATGTAAGTATGTGCTCGAAAACTTCCCCGGCCTCAAGGAAATCTTCTTCGACGACGATACTTTCAACTACCGCAAAGCCCGCACCCTCGAAGTCACCGCGGAGTTGAAGAAGCTCAACTTCACCTGGTCCTGCACCTCCCGCGTCACCACCGATTACGAAACGCTCAAAGCAATGAAGGAAGCCGGCTGCCGCCTCCTGATCGTCGGCTACGAATCGGGCGACGAGCAGATTCTCCGCAATATCAAGAAGGGCGCTACCATCGATATGGCCCGCCGCTTCACTGCGAACTGCCATAAACTCGGCCTCACCGTCCATGGCGATTTCATCGTCGGCCTGCCCGGTGAAACCCGCGAGACTCTCCGCAATACCATCAACTTCGCCAAGGAGCTCGACGTCGAGACCATTCAGGTCTCCATCGCCCACGCCTTCCCCGGCACCGAATTCTACGATTACGCCAAGAAAAACAACCTCGTCAGCATCAAGATGGCGGATATGGCCGATGCCGAAGGCCACCAGCTTCCCAACGTCATCTATCCCGGCATCCTTGAAAAAGAAGAGCTGGTCGAGTGGGTGGAGCGTTTCTATGGCGAGTATTATTTCCGCCCCAAAGCCGCCTGGCGCATCGTCCGCAAATCCCTGTTCGACAACCACGAGCGCAAGCGCCTTTATAAGGAAGCCAAGGATTACCTCAGCCTCCGCGCCAAACGCAAAAAGTACGTAGCCGAGCAAAAGGCCGACCGCCTGGCCGCCGCCGAGCGTGCTTAGTTATGCCTGCTCCACGCCGCCACCGAACCCCGACCGTCAGGGAGGGGATTCTTCTGGGTAATGAGACCTGAAGCCCGCCTGCGCTGGAAAACGCGCGTCTTCGCAATCATCGTCATCCTAAGTAACGCGTTCGGAAATTTTTTTCTAGACCGGGGCATGCACGGGCGCGTCACCTCGACGCCCTTTGAATACGTCCAGGTCATCCTGACCCCCTGGGTCATGGCCGGCATTACGCTCCTGATCCTCTGGCTGCTCTCTCGCATGGCTTTGCTCAGTTGGGCGGATCTGAGTTACGTGCTCCCCGTCACCAGCTTCGGCTACGTAGCCAGCGCCCTGATCGGCCATTTTTTCCTGAACGAGCACATCACCCCCCACCGCTGGGCCGGCACCTGCCTGATCGTAGCCGGAACCATCCTGGTAGGCCTAGGCACCCACGCCGGAGACGAACTGTGATCAGCCCGTTGTGGGGCAGGTTGCCAACCTGCGGACCGATTGTCAATCGGTCCATCCGGGCACAGCCCGGACATGTGTTCGTCCGGGAGGGAATCGATCTTGTGCCGCAACGTAGCGCACGCCCCCAGGCGTGCCGTGTCGACACTCGTGTCGACGCCCGGATCGCCAACCGAGCCGTGACCGCAGGGAGCGGTGTCTCCGTAGATGTCTTCAACAACAACGAGCCCCCCCGGAGCCCCGCATGAACTCCTGGTTCCTAGTCACCATCGTAGTCGGCGCAACCGTGCTCGGCGATCTCCTCCAAAGCATCGAAATGAAGCGCCACGGCGAAATTCAAGACTTCCATCCCCGCGGACTCCCCAGGCTCTTCGTCACCCTGGCCCAAAAAAAATTCCTCATCCTGGGAATCTTCTTCATGGCGATCTCCTTCTTCGCCTTCATCACATTGTTAGAAACCGCCGACCTCAGTTTCGCCGTCCCCGTCTCCGCCGCCAGCCTCGTTCTTGAAACCATCCTCGCCAAGCTAGTCTTAAAGGAACGTGTCGACGCGCGGCGCTGGGTCGGAGCCCTCCTGGTGCTAGGCGGCGTCGTTCTTCTAGCCCAGTGATTCTTTTCCTCATCCCCGCCGCCTATCAGCTTTTCGCAATCCTGGCGTGTATCTGGAGAAAGACCCAGCCTTCCGCCCCCGCCCGGCACACCTCGATTCTAAAACCAGTCAGCGGAGCCGGCGGAAATCTCCGCGCGGCCTTAGCTTCGCATTCCCAGCTCGATTGTGAACTCCTGTGCGGCGTTTTGAGGCCCGATGATCCCGCCATCGCCATCATCCGCGAATTTCCCAAAGCCCGCCTCATCCTCTGCTCGACCATCACTCCCAACGCAAAAGTAGGAATCCTCATCGATCTCGTAAGAGCCGCAACCCACGACACCATCATCGTCAACGACTCCGACATCTCCGTCGACCCCGATTACCTGCGCGTCACCGCTCCCTTGGCCGATCCCGAAGTCGGCCTGGTCACATGTCTCTATCGCGCCGTAGGCGACACCTTCGCCGCCCGCTTCGAAGCCCTCGGCGTCGCCACCGATTTCGCGCCTTCCACCTTGGTAGCCCGCTTGGTAGGAGTGGACGAATTCGCCATGGGATCAACCCTCGCATTTCGAAAATCGGACCTCGAAAAAATCGGCGGCTTCGAAGCCCTCGCCGATTATCTCGCCGACGACTATCAACTCGGCCACCACCTGCACGCGCTCGGCCTGAAATGCGTTTTATCGGACGTAATTGTCGAAACGCACCTCGGTGGAAGCTGGAAGGACGTCTGGCAGCACCAAATCCGCTGGGCGCGGACCATTCGCGTCTCGAAATTTTACGGCTACCTGGGCCTCCCGGTCACCTACGCAACGCTGTGGGCGGTCGTCGCCGCGGCCCTCGGACAATGGCCCATCGCAATTGCCATTTTATTGATTCGCATGACTATGGCCCTCGTTGCGGGCTGGTTCCGGATGCGCAGTAAAGACGTTCTGCGGCTCTTTTTCCTGATCCCCCTGAGGGACCTTTTTGGCGTCGCGGTATGGCTGGCCGGGCTATTCGGAAACACCGTAATCTGGCGCGGACGCAAATTACGGCTCACTCGCGACGGACGCATTATTATGGTCATTTAAGGCTCGATCCAGCGTCGCTTTTGGCAACTTAAGCGCATTTAAGGCGGGCGAAGTCATCAGTGTGGTCACCAGTGCCATCACCACCATCATCGAAAACAGCGCCGGCGTCAGAATCCCCAGATCGAGCCCAAGATTCAAAACCACCAGCTCGACCAGCCCGCGCGTATTGAGCAAACACCCCAGCGCCAGCGAGTTTTTCGAGTCGAATCCCATGACCCGCGCGCCCGCAAACGCGCCACCCACTTTTCCGGCCACCGCAACCGCGATAATGGCCCCCGTATAAGCCCAGTTCACCGCGCCGATATTTGTTCGTAAACCCGTATAACTAAAGAACAACGGAATCAGCACCGCCATCGCGACCGGCTCGATTTTGGCCGACACGTCTTCGAATTTGAGCTTGCCGCGGGGCCAGATCACACCGGCGAAAAATGCCCCCAGCAAAGCATGCAGCCCGATCGCTTCGGTGACCCAGCTCGATAAGAAAACAAAGATGAGCATGGCGGATAATTCGTTCGGAATCCAGCGAACCACCACCCGCATCACCGCGAGATAAAGCACCAGGATCACAACCGGTTTCACCGAAAAGGCCACAATCCAGGCGAGTAAAGTCCATGCAATCACATCGTTGAACGCCGCACAGGCGATCGCGACGTGACCCAGCCGGGTGGCCGTCAATTTCTGATCGGCGAGAATTCGCGCCAGCACCGGAAACGCGGTAATGCTCATCGCAACCGCGCAAAACAATGAAAACGGCAGCATGGGAGACGCGGGAGCCAACGCGTGTAAAGGCCATGCCAGCGCAAATCCGGCGGCAAACGGAACCACGATGCTGAGCAATCCAGCCAGCCCCGCGACGGCGCGTAAAGCCCATACTTCCGCCAGATCGAGATGCAGGCCGACCAGGAACATGAACAGCACCAGCCCGATTTGACTCAGCGCATTCAACGCCGGCAAGCTGGCCGGCGGGAACAAGCGAGCCGATAATCCCGGCGCAAGCCATCCGAAAAACGAAGGCCCAAGCAGCATGCCAGCAATGATTTCGCCAATCACCGGCGGCTGGCCGATGCGCTCGACCACTTCATGCAGCAAGCGGCAAACAGCAAGAATCACAGCGATTTGCAATAGCAGGAGAACGAGGGTCACGGGGAATCAGTAGGCGATCCAGACGGTTTGCGCTACCGACGCCGGTCCGGTGATCGAGAAACTAAACTGGAATGCGAAGTTGGATTCAGCAACGGCGCCGATCTGGACGTTAAATTGAGTGACACCGGCAACGATATCCGGAGCTGCGCCTCCATACAATACCGTGGCCGGCGGAGCATATACGCCGGGTGTCGGAGTTACCTGGCAAGCGCCGGTGGCTTTCCCCCCCGAGGCGCCGGTTGCTGGTGGAGTCGGCGCGGTTACAGGCGCGGGAAGCTGGCACGCGTTTTGCGCGGTGGTCGCGACTTGGCCGTCGGTAAGCGGAGAGAAGCTCGATTGCCAACCGGTGGCGTAGAAGGTCACAATCGATCCGCTATGCGCCGGATTGGCTTGCGAATTGATGGAGCCATCCTGATTGATTACCGTGGGAAGCGCCTCGGCCTCGGAGGGGGCGATCCAGACGGGATAATCGGGGCTGACGGCGGTCCCATTGATGACGTGGACGGTGGCAGCGGCGTTGGGCCCGATCCCCATTTGAACCACCGCATTGATCTGGTTAGCAGAAACGTAGAGCAGCGGAATATTTGTGCCGTTGATGGTGACTTGCACGCCGGTGAGCGTGGTTGGATAGAAGCCGTTGACGGGCGTGGCCGATACTGCCGTCGCGGGGCCGATGCCGGGTCCGTAAATGGCGATTACTTCGGCGGGTGAGATGCGGGCCGTGGCGTTGCCTCCGAAGGCATTTTGAAAGGCGAAGATTTCTGTGGGTGGCGGAGCGGTGGGCGAGATGGCGGAGATGAATCCGTTCATACCTGCGACGTGGACAAGGCCGGAAGGATCGAGCGCGACGGATTGCGCGACGGTGCCAGTGGGGTAGAGCGCGGAGTAGGTCAGTGCAGAGCCTGTGGAGTTGATGCCGACCACAAACTCCGGTCCGGTGGTCCACCCGTTGGCGTTCGGGAACCCGGGGGAAGCTTCGCCGGTAGCCCAAACGTTTCCGGCAGAATCGACCGCGATGGAAGTTACGGAAGTGGCTTCGGATTGGAGCGTGTTGGTCCAGGGGTCGTTGAGGTTGGGGTCGAACTTCTCAATAGAGGCCTGCACCGGTCCGTTGATGCCCAAGCCGACGTAGATGTTGCCGGCGGGATCGACGGCGAGCGCGGAGACGTAGGAACCGAGATTCGCGTTGAGAATATTCTTGCCGCTGGGGTCGATTTTGGTCAGATTGCCATCGGGGGCGTAAATCGACCCTGCGCCGTCATTGTAGGCGAAATAGGCGTTGCCGGACGCGTCGACGGCAACCCCGATGCCGACGGTGTTGAAGCCTCCCTGACTCGGAGTCGTCCCGGCGAAGTTGGCTCCCGCGTAGAGGATCTTATCGCCAGCGGCGGAGATCGATGCGTAGATGGCTCCGCTGGAACCTTGGGAGAGCGCGCTGCCGATGTTCGGGAAGTCGGCGGATGTTGTGCTGCCGGTCAGATAGAGATTGCCCTTGGCGTCGGTCGCGAGCGCGGTGATGGACGTCGAACCCAGGACGCCTCCGAAATAGGTGCTGTAGAGAATAGCCGCCCCGTCGTTGCTGAGCTTGATGATAAATCCGGTGTTGGTGCTGCTTGCCTGGGTCTGGATCGCGTTGCTCAAGGGAAAATCGGGCGAGGTGGTGGTGCCGGCGATGTAGATGTTGCCAGTTGGGTCGACGGCGATGGCGGTTCCGGTGTCGACGCCTTTGCCGGCGAAGGTGTCAGTAAACAAGACGTTGCCGTTGGGGTCGAGCTTGGTGACGAAGATGTCGGAGCCGGCGTAGAGAGTTGAGGAAGTCGTTACCGGTGGAAGCGCACCCGTGTTCGCTATGAACGTATACGGGGTTCCGGTAGTGAGCTGGCGGCCGCCCACTACGTATGTATTGCCCGCCGAATCGGTGGTGATGGCGGAGACTGTGAAGGGATAGGCATCGCCGATTGAGGTGGTGAATTGACCAGCGATCGCCAGGGTTGTGGTGATGAGGACGAGTAGGAATCGCATGTGGTTATGATAGCTTTCCGGGCGTCGAGACGAGTCTCGACGCGGCACGCCAGGAGTGCGTACGCTACGAGTAACTGGAAGAATTGTTTTTACTCTGATCGTTTGCTAGCTTCTTCGAAGACTTCACGTAGCATCCTTGCTGTCAGTTTGCCTGTGGAGGTATTTTGCTGGCTGGGGTGGTAAGAGGCGATTAATGTGGGTTTTAGGTCATGCACTACGTTGTGGCCGAATGGGCGGCGTTCTTTGATGATCGATAAGTATGTGTCGAAGGCGATTCGGCCTAGGGCTACTACTACGCGGAGGTTCTTGAGCAGAGTTAGCTCCCGTTCTAAATAGGGACGGCAGTGGCGGAGTTCCTCGGGGGTTGGTTTATTATCGGGCGGAGCGCAGTGGGCACTGGCGGCGATGTAGGCGCCGGTGAGGATCAGGCCGTCATCGCGCCAAGTGCTGCTGGGCTGGTTGGCGAAGCCGGTTTCATAGAGGGCTCGGTAGAGAAATTCGCCGGATTTATCGCCGGTGAACATACGGCCGGTGCGATTGGCTCCGTGGGCTCCGGGAGCCAAGCCGAGGATGAGCACGCGGGCGTTGGGATCGCCGAAAGATGGGACGGGTTGGCCCCAATATTCGTGATCGAGATAGGCTCGGCGCTTCACTTGGGCGATTTCGCGGCAATGATCGCGGAGGCGGGGACAACGCCGGCAGGCTACGATTTCCTGCTGAAGGATTGCCAGTTCGTTCATAATAATACAGTCGCATGGACGAAACGAAGGGGACAGACCGCTCTGTCCACGCGGCGGCGAGGGATATTGTTTTTGCGAGTGACAAGACGCGCCTTGGGACAGAGTAGTCTGTCCCCCTCTTTTCGCGGATTTTTGCAATGAGCGAGACATTCACCGAAGCTCAAGGACTGCTGTTCGCGGATATGGATGCGCGGGCGCGCGAAGTCGTCGAGAAAAAGTTTCGCGTGCGGCTGGATTCCGCGCAATCTTCGGAGAATCAACAAGCCGCCTGGGAAGTCTATCAGAACGCGACCGTGAAGCTGATCAAGGCGATTGGAAGCGGCGTGACTTTCGGGGACGCGAAGGGGTATGCGGCGACCGTGGCTCGCAATAGTTGCCGCGATTACTGGCGCGTATATAATCCCGGGTGGGCCGATCTGAAAGGCCGCTTGAGCCGGTTCTTTCGGAAGCAGCCGGCGTGGGTGTTGTGGGAAACGCCGGAGCAGCTCGGCTGGATTTGCGGACCGGCTTCGTGGAACAAAAAGGCGATTGCGCAGGGCAACAAAATCAGCGCGCTGCTGGAGAAGCCCCGCCACATCCGGTCGAGCGCGCTTCCTAAACGCGAGGTGGTGAGCGAGCTGGATTCCACCGCTTGGGACACGCTGCTCAAAGGGATTTTCGAGTATCTTCAGGGCCCGGTGCGGCTGGACGATCTGGTATCGATTTGCGGCGTGCTTTTTGGGGTGAAGGGCTCCCGAGAGATGGCGTTCGAGGAGATGATGCCGGACGACGAGGGCAGGGCATGGGATCCTCCGGCCCCGGCTCCGCGACCGGATGTGGCGCTGGCGATCCGCGAACAACTGGTGAAGCTGTGGGCTGAGGTGAAGACGATGCCGAAGCGGTGGGCGGTGCCGTTCCTGTTGAATCCTCCGGTAATGAAGGGCGGGACGGCGCGGAAGCCTCGCAATGCGCCGGGCGAAGACGCGGAAAAAGCGGATCGGGGCGAGGTCGCGGTGTTTACCTCGAATGGAATCGCCACGGTGGCGGAAATCGAGGCGATTATCGGGTTCACGCCGCAACATTATGCGCTTCTTTGGCGCGAGTTGGACGTTCGCGCGAAGGGTGGTCCGGCGCTGGAAGCGGTGATGGAGCCGAGGCTGCGGTTTGCCGTGATCTGGAATCTTTTGCCGCTCGAAGACGGTCTGATCGCCAAGATTATGGAGCTCGACGGGGCGCAGAAAGTCATTAATTTGAGGATGGTAGCGAGGACGCACCTGGCCAAGACGCTGATTGATTCGGGAATTCCTGAAAAAAGAGGCGGAGCTTACTAATATGGCTGCGCCGGTCGCGCCCGCAACGGGTGAGGGAAGATAACGCCATGCCGGAACATCTCAATCAGACTCAAATGCGGGGATACCGGGATCGCACGCTGGCGCTGGGCGAGATGGTGGCGGTGGATTCCCATCTGAGCGGCTGCCCGGCATGCCGTGCGGCGCTGGGGGCGATGGCCGACCGAAGTTCAACGGCGTCAGTGCTTTCGGGGATCGATCAGGCCCGGTTCCGGCACCTGAGTTACGAACAGATGGACGATTGGGTGGAGGATCGGCTGGATCCAGGCGGCCGGGAACTGGTGATGGCGCATATCGGGACGTGTCCGCCATGCGCGCGGCAACTGATTGCGTATCAGGAATATGCGCCGAAAATGGCTGCTCCGATCCAGACCATGATGATGGCTGCTACGCGGCCCATCGAACAGGTTAAACAGCCGTGGTGGGCGTTCCTGAAGCAGCCTCAATATGCGTTGGGAGCGGCGGCGCTGGTGGCGCTTTTCGTCATCGCGGGACCTTGGGGCCGGCATTCGGGAGTGGAACAGACGGGGTCGATTCTGGCGCCGGCGAGCAACGCTTCGGAGTCGACAATTCCGGCGCAAAATAGCCCGCTGACGGATGCGGCTTTAAGCACGACCGAGCTTGATACTTTACCCGATTCGTTGCGCGCGGGCGCGAAGGAAGTGGTGACGGCCGGTGACTCCGCGCCCAGGCCGGCGGCGTTGAAAGGGCTGGAATCGAACGGCGATCAGACGCTGGAGTATCCCTATGCGGAAGTGGTGGCGGAAACGCAGCCGGTGATGCGGTGGAAGGCGTTTGGGAGTTCCTATGATGTATCGCTCTCCGATTCGCGCGGGCTCATTTCACGGCGCGGCGGGTTGAAAGATACGAGCTGGACGCCGCCGAGCGCGCTGGTTCGCGGCCAAGTGTACACCTGGGAAGTGGAATCGGGTGGCCAGAAGCATCGCGGGATGTTCCGGGTGCTGGGCGAGAATCAGCGGCAGGAACTGGAAAAAGTCCGGGCGGAACATGGGGCGTCGCACCTGGTATTGGGCGCGGTGAGCGAGCAATTAGGATTACTGACCCCGGCCAAGCAGCAATTCGAGGCGATGGAGAAGGATAGCGGGCAGGCGCAGCAAGCCGCTAAGCTATTGAGCCATATCGCGTCGCTGAGAAAGTAGTGCCGACTAATCGTTCACGTCGACGTTTTCGACGAAGCAACTGTTGAAGGCGCGGTCGAGCACATCTTCGTTGAGCGCCATCGGCTTGCGCTCAAAATGCAGGATATCGACGGCGTGCGAAATCACGTCGCGGGGGTGGCAGCGGCGAAATCGTTTATCCCCTTTAATATAGTGCTTTTGCACGAAGTTGGCGGCCAGGCCTGGAGGGCACATGATGCGCTTATCCAAGCAATAGCGCTCGAAAATTTGAATGAATTCCGGGGCTTTCGGACTGCGCAGAAACATTTTGTATTGAATGCGGCGCAGGAAGGCTTCATCGCCAAGTTGATCCGGGCGCAGGTTGGTGGAGAAAATGAGGAACGCCTCGAAGGGCACGGTCATTTTTCCGCCGGCCTGGAAGTTCAGATAGTCGACGTGTTTTTCCATCGGCACGATCCAGCGGTTGAGGATTTCCGCCGGGGAGGCTCGTTGACGGCCAAAATCGTCGATTAGGTAAATACCATTATTTGCCTTGAGTTGGAAGGGTGCGTCGTAGACTTTCGAGTGCTTGTTGAAGCTGAGATCCAGCATATCGAGCGTCAATTCGCCGCCGGTAATGATGAACGGACGTTTGCACTTGAACCAGCGGCCATCGTGCGGCTTTTCGTCTGAAAGAGCAGTGAGAAGCGAGGTCGCGTCTTCGATTTTATTGTGATAAATCGGGTCGTAAAGCTGAATAATATTGCCCTGGCATTCAATGGCATAGGGCATGTAGATGGGCTCGGTTTCGACGCGAAACAGTGATTCGGCGAGGGCGGTTTTGCCATTGCCGGGCATCCCATAAATCAGAAAAGACTTATTGGAATTGACGGCGGGACCGATCTGGGCCAGAATATCGGCCTCGACAACGAGGTGTTTAAACGCCACCCGGAGAAGGTCCGGGCTGAGCCAGTTTTCCTTGAGGCGCTGGCGCCGCACAACCTCTGTATATTGATATAAAGGCACGGGCGCGGGCCCGGCGTACTGATTATTTTCGAGGAACTCCCGTCCCAGATTGCGGCCCTGTTCGGTGAGAAAAAAGACGCCCGACATATTGCCCATGCCGAGTGATTTTTTCACGCCGACGTAATGCTGGCGCTTGAACGTCTCCAATGTTTCGTCGATGACGCTAAAGGAAAGTCCGATCAGGCTGGCGATGTCGCGGCCGACCAACTCCCCGCGGAAATATAAATACTTCAGAATTAAATGCTCAATAATGGACGGCGGAATCCCTGTGTCTTGAAGGGAATCCGGGACGGGAGGGACGACGGCCGCGACGCCGGACTCCGGCGTTTCAATCAGATCGATAAGGGAACTCACTGGTCAGATGCCTCCGGACAGAGAAAAAGCGCGCGCGTTCTGCACTCTTATATATCGGGCGATCGATCGGCTCCCTTCATGCCTCTTCTCACTTTTATACTTATCGCGCTGCTAGTACCGTTATTTACGACAGAAATCGAATTTGTGACGGTGGAATTGCCTTGGGGCGTCCCCGAAAAGGGGTATGAGGCTCCCCCATTGGAGGTAAGGGTCAGCGGGTCGTGTCCGATTGGGGGCGTCGGATATGCGGTGGTTTCCGGGGCATTACCGCCGGGAATTGCCTTGTCGCGATTAGGATATTTCTCGGGGGCGCCGCTGCATACCGGTGAATTTACGTTCACAGTCCGGGCGTCGGACGGGTGCGGATGGATCGGGAAGCAATTCACGCTGATCGTGACGGGGGCTCCGCTGATCACCGCCGTCCCCCTGCGAATTTCATTTGAATGCAAGGCCGGCGAGGCTCCTGCCGAACAGCAAATGCGGGTTTCGGCGACTTGGCCAAGGTTGGCGTATCGCCTGACGGTTTCGAACGCGTGGCTGACCGCGCTGCCCGAACATGGGACGACGCCGCGGCAAGGATCGGCCATGGCGGACGATATCGTGCATTTACGGGTTGATTCCACAGGGCTGAAGCCGGACCATTATCAGGCGACGATCACCGTTTCCTCGTGGCAAGCTTTGCAGCCGGTGCTAATAGAGGTGATGCTGACGGTCAAGTAAGATTCCCGGAACATCCAGGGATCGAGTCGCGTACGATATTTACGATGCGAACTGTTTTGGTCGCTGCTGCAACCCTTGCGCTCGGCGGATGCACCTTGAAACTCGAGCCAGGGCCGATTGAGCATTTTCAGAAATCGATCGACCTCGATAAGTCGGAGATGTCGCACGTCGTAATCAAGATGGGCGCAGGCGAGTTGCGCGTCGAAGGCGGATCGCCCAAGCTGCTGGACGCCGATTTCGAGTACGACAGTCCGTCCTCAAAACCGAATGTCCGTTACAATGCCAGCAGTTTTCGCGGGGAACTGTCGATCGAGCAGCCCGGGCACGGCGGCGGCAACAGCAACACTTATAAGTGGGACTTGCATTTCAATGACAAGCTACCGGTCGACTTCGTCACGCATCTGGGCGCAGGAGAGGCGCACTTGAATTTGGGCAGCATGAACCTGCGCAGCGTCGAAGTGCACATGGGAGTGGGCCAGGTGGAACTCGACCTGCGCGGCAATCCCAGCCACGATTACAATGTTGAAATTCACGGCGGCATTGGTCAGGCCGAGGTTCATTTGCCCCCGAGCGTAGGTATCGTGGCGAACGCCTCCGGAGGGATTGGCAATATAGAAGTGCACGGTCTGGAAAAGCACAACGGACGCTGGACCAACGCGGCCTACGAGCATTCGCCGGTCACGATCCATCTGGACGTCAAAGGCGGGATCGGGAACATTACGCTCACCGCCGAATAACGCTAACCTAGCTTATGAATGGATATTCCCGTCTGTGAACCTGGAATCGGCAAGGTAATTCGCACCGCGGGATCGGCGGATCTGATCGACGGCGTGCGGGTGCAGCCTTACGATCTGTGGCCCGACGATCGCGGATATTTTCTCGAAGTAATCCGTATGCGGCAAGGTCTGGCGGCCTCGTTTGTACCGGAAACCACGCAGGTTTCGGCCGCCCTCAGCTATCCCGGCACGATTAAAGCATTTCATTTTCACCAGCACCAGACGGACTTGTGGGTGCCGATGTCCGGCGTCTTCCAAGTCGCGCTGGTCGATCTGCGCGCCGGCTCCCCCACCGTCGGCCTCAAGAACACGTTGTATGTAGGAGCGCTGCGGCCGTGGCAAATATTGATTCCGCCGGGCGTCGGCCATGGCTACAAGTTAGTCGGCGAAAGCTCCGGCGTGCTGGTCTACGTGACCAATCAGCTCTACAATCCCAAAGACGAGGGCCGCATTGCTTATAACGATCCCTCCATTCAATATGACTGGGAGACGCAATACAAGTGATGAAACTCCTGGTTACGGGCGGCGCCGGATTCATCGGCAGCGCCTTCGTGAGGCTTGTTCTGGGCTCGGACGGCGCGTCCCAATTGGTGAATCTCGATAAGCTGACCTACGCCGGCAATCTGGAAAATCTGCTGCCTGTGGCGTCGGACGCGCGCTATCGCTTCGTCCACGGAGATATCTGCGACGCCAAGCTGGTCAACGATCTGGTGGCCGAAGTGCAGCCCGACGCGATCGTGCATTTCGCGGCGGAATCCCACGTCGACCGCAGCATTCTATCGCCCGCTCCCGTTTTCGAAACGAATCTACGTGGCACTTTCACGCTGCTCGAAGCCGCGCGATTGAACAAAACGCCGCGATTTCTGCATGTTTCGACCGACGAAGTTTACGGCAGCATCGATGCGCCGCATGAGGCCGATGAGCATTATCCGTTGCGCGCCAGCAGTCCCTATTCTGCGTCTAAAGCGGGATCCGACCTGCTGGCCCTTTCGTATTTCATCACCTATAAATTGCCCGTCACGGTGACCCGCGCCTCTAACAATTACGGGCCGTATCAATTTCCCGAAAAGCTGATTCCGCTGATGATTTCGAATGCGATTGCCGATCAGTCTTTGCCCATTTACGGCGATGGAATGCAGGTGCGCGACTGGCTCTACGTCGACGATCATTGCCGCGCGATTCTGGCCGCGATCGAGCGTGGGCGCCCCGGCGAAGTCTATAACATCGGTGGCAGCCGCTCCCTGGCCAACGTCGAAGTGGTGAAGATGATGCTCGCATTGCTAGGCAAACCGGAAAGTCTGATGGTCACGGTGAAGGACCGTCCAGGGCACGACCGCCGCTATGCTCTCTCCAGCGAAAAGTTGATGCGCGAAACGGGCTGGGAAGCGCAAATGCCCTTTGAACAGGGCCTCCAAGCCACCATCGACTGGTATCGCGCCTCCGCCGATTGGACCGCGCGCGTCAAATCCGGCGAGTATCAAAGCTACTACCAGAAGAACTACGCGGGCCGCTAAACGGGCAAGATCAACCGCGCTCTGCATCCGCGCGCATCCACCCGATTGCGCAAATCGAGCGACCCTCCATGCGCCTCCGCAATCTGCCTGCTGAGCACCAGCCCGATCCCGGATCCACCCGGCTTGGTGGTGAAAAACGGCACAAACAGATTCGCCGTATTCGACAGCCCGTGCCCTTCATCGTCGATCAGGACTTCAAGTTGCGTGCCCACCCGCGCCCATTCGATCGTTACGCCGCCGCCCGTTTCAAGCGACGCGTCGACGGCATTGCGTAAAAGATTAATGAGCAGTTGATCCAACTGATCGCGATCCCCACGCATGGTAAACTCCGGCCCCGGCTTCAAAACCGGGTGAATCCTCTGCTCCAGGATGGCCACGTTGCGGATCCATGCCCCCACATCGACCGCGCTCAACTGTGGAGGCGGCAGCTTAGCCAACCTCGCATAGGCGCCCATGAAACGGCTCAAGCCTTCGCTGCGGGTGGCGATAATCGACAGCCCGCGGCTGGTGTCTTCGCGCCAATCGCTGGGCAGAGGGTCGCGCTTGACCAGGGTTTCCAGACTTCCCGCGATCGATTTAATCGGCGCCAGAGAATTATTCAACTCATGCCCCAGCACCCGCACCAGCCTCTGCCACGCCTGCAATTCCTCCTCGCGCAGCGCCCGGGTCAGGTCGGTCACCACCAGCAGTTGATGCGGTAAGCCGCCTTCGCGAAACATCGACCGATGGATCCCGTAGCGTCCCGCGCCGGAGGGAAACGTTCGCTGAATGCTCTGCGTTTCAGCGCCGCCCAGAAACTCCGCCAGTTCCAGCGCCGCCGCGCTCGCGTTCATGATCCGCTCCGATGGCTGGGCCAGCAGCCGCTCCCCTGCGCGGTTCACAAGCCGCAAATGTTGATCGCCGTCGAACGCGAAAATCGCCACGTCGATCTCTTCCATCACTTTGCGCAGCAGCGTGGTCGCTTCGAGCGCGCCCAGCCGCTGTTCCCGCAGCGTAGTCGCCATCGCGTTCACCTGCTGCATTACATCGCCCAACGCGTCTTCATCCTGCGCTCCGCGCGCGCGAATGGAATAGTCGCCTTCGCGCATCGCTTCGAGCAGATTCGCCAGCGTCCGCAGAGGGGACGCCACTCGATCCCGCACCGCCGCCGCGCACGCCCACCACCCGCCCAGGATTACGACGCTCAACGTCCACTGCACCTTCGCCGAATAGCTACCCACCCATAGCATGATCATCGCCGTGACGACCGCGGGCAATCCCGCGGCCAGCGCCAGCAGCAGCATGCGCTGTTCATGAACCGGTTTGAATCTGGAGAAATCCACTTAGAGCCCGTAGCGTTGCAGCCGCCGGTACAGCGCGCTCCGGCTCAATCCCAAAGCATTGGCCGCGTGGCTGACGTTGCCGTTGTAGCGCGCCAGCGCCTTCTTGATCAGGAACGCTTCCACTTCTTCAAGGCTCATGTCTTCCAGGCGCAGCGCCCCCTGCGCGCCAGATCGCAGCGCCAGATCGCCCTGCCGCACCTGCGTATCCTGCGCCATCAGCACCGCGCGCTCGATCACATGATTCAGCTCCCGAACGTTCCCCTGCCACGGATTTTCGAGCAGCCCCTGCATCGCCGCCGCATCGAACCCCTGCAAATTTTTTCGATACCGCCGCGCATGCACGCCCAGAAAATGCGAAGCCAACACCGGAATATCCTCGCGCCTTTCGCGCAACGGAGGCAGATGAATCTCGATCGTATTCAGCCGGAACAACAAGTCCTGCCGAAACCGCCCCGCCGAGACCTCTTCCGGCAGCACGGCATTGGTAGCGGATATTACTCGTGCATCGACGCGGCGCGTCTTCGAGGATCCCACTCGCTCCATCTCGCCAATCTCCAAAACCCGCAGCAGCTTGGCTTGCAGATTGAGAGGCACATTGGCGATTTCGTCCAGAAACAGCGTCCCTCCGTCGGCCAGTTCGAAGCGCCCCACGCGATCCATCTTGGCGTCGGTAAAAGCGCCCTTCACGTGTCCGAACAGCTCGCTCTCGAAAATCCCTTCGGCGAGCCCACCCGCGTTCACCGTCACCATCGGCCGGTTATGACGCAGGGAAACCGCATGCAGCGTCCGCGCAACCACCTCTTTGCCCGTCCCCGGCTCGCCGGTAATCAGCACGTTCGCATCGGATGGACCCACGCGGGAAATCAATTGGAGCACCGGCTGCATCGCCGTCGATTCCGCGATCAGCGCCGGCCTGCCTTCGGTCCGCAGCAGCCGATTCTCCGCCTCCAGCCTTTGCCCGCGGCGCAAAGCGTTCGATAACTCCACCTGCGTCCGAACGATGGTCATCAGCCGGGCGTTATCCCACGGCTTCTGAATGAAATCGCGCGCCCCCCGCCGCATGGCCTCGACAGCAAGCTCGACACTGCCCCACGCCGTCATCACTACGACAGGAACATTGGCGTCGATCGCCTGAATCCGCATCAGTGTATCGAGCCCTTCCTGCCCTGACGTGGTATCGCGGGTATAATTCAGGTCCATCAGCACGACATCGAAATCCCGAGTCTCCAGCGCCGCCAAAATCCCCATGGGCGAGGCCGCCGATTCGATCTCAAACCCCTCCCCTTTGAGCAGCAGCCGCAGCGCCTCAAGCACGTCCGGCTGGTCGTCGGCAATCAGAACTCTTCCGTCTCTATTCATCTGCTGAAATTGTAGCGAAGTACTAATGCAATCCCCGGGCCGTTGCCGAAAACTGCGCCTTTACGCCACTTGCCACAGGATCGATTCGCACAACTGTCCGATCTTGGGATTTCCCTGTCCGTAATACACTATGTTCGTGCCCGAGAATACTTTTGACGACCCCCGTATCGCTCTCAATCGCATCTACACCAAGCGCGGCGATAGCGGAGAAACGAGCCTCGCCGGCGGCCAGCGCGTCTCCAAGGATTCGGCGCGCATTGATGCCTACGGGACAGTCGACGAGTTGAACGCCTTCACCGGCCTCGCGACCGTTTCGTGCGAAGAAATGACCGCCCAGGAACCTCACCTCGGAACTCTGCTGACGATCCTGCGCCGCGTCCAGCATGAGCTGTTCAATTTAGGTTCGATCCTCGCCACTCTGCCCGAAGATGTGCATCCCAAGCAGGCCCGCGTCACTTCAGCCGAGATCGAGCAGTTGGAACACGAGATCGATGAGATGAATGAATCGCTTCCTTCGCTGCGCAGTTTCGTGCTTCCCGGCGGCACGCGCCTCAACGCCGAATTACATGTGACGCGCACCATCTGCCGCCGTGCGGAGCGTCTTCTGATCGCGCTGGCGCGCACCGAAGATGTGCCCCCCGAAACGATTCAATATTTAAATCGTTTGAGCGACGCGATGTTTGTCTGGAGCCGCTGGGTGAACCACACCATCGGCGCGCCGGAGATCCTGTGGCAGCCGAACCAGGCCGCGTCAGCGCAGAATCGCAAGGAGAGCCCCCTCTAATTTCGGGAAAAGAAAGCTGTACCCAGCCTGGAGCGCCGCCGCCGGCAGTACACGCTGGCTGGCGTAGACGATCTGCGCCATATCGCCGTAAAGCAAGTTCAGCGCGAATTTCGGGACAGGAAAAATCGCAGGACGATGGAGCGCGTTTGCCAGCACCCGCGTGAATTCCTCATTGGTCACCGGATTCGGCGCGGTCGCGTTCGCCGGGCCGCGCAGCTTCGATGATGAAATCGCGAACTCAATCAGGCCGACCGTATCTTCGAGATGAATCCAAGCCGTCCACTGTGTGCCGTCGCCAATCTTTCCGCCTACCCCGAGCTTGAACGGCAGCATCATCTTTTTGAGGCCGCCCCCGTTGCCTAATACCAACCCGTTGCGGAGGCAGACGACACGCACGCCGAACTCTTCCGCCCGGTGCGCCTCAAACTCCCATTCCCGGCAGACCTCGGCAAGAAAATCGTCGGCCGGAGGTGACGTTTCGATTAATAATTCATCCCCTCGCGACCCGTAATAGCCGACAGCCGACGCGCTGACCAACACGCGTGGAGGGTTACCGCGCATCGCGTCCACCAGCCTGCGCGTCCCCTCCACGCGGCTCGAACGAATCTTCTCGCGAGCCTCCTTCGTCCAGCGCTGGGCGACGGGTTCACCGGCCAAATGGACGACGGCGTCGGCTCCCGCGATGCCATCCAGATTTCCTCGCAAGGAAACGGCGCGCACCTCGGCTCCGAGCTTTTCCATGAGCCGTTTGCCGATGAATCCCGACGCTCCGGTTACTGCGATCTTCATAATGAGATGATAAAGAAAGCGCATGCGAGTTATAAATCGCGCAAAGCTTCTGTGGTCCTATCTGCTGCGCCGCGAACGTGTGCCCGCGCTGCCGGTGGAGTACATCGTCGAGACCACGGCCAAGTGCAATCTTTACTGTCCGATGTGCCCGCGCGAGACGCATCCGCAGCCTAAAGAAGACATGAGCGACGCCGTGTTCGAGGCGCTGGTGAAAGGCGCGGCCCACACCGGCGAGCATATGATGTTGATTGGATTGGGGGAGCCGTTTCTCGATCCAAAGATTTTCGATCGCATCTCCTATTGCGAGCAGCACGGAATCTCCACTTTGCTCTCGACCAACGGAGTGCTGCTGGATGAGGTTGCCGCAGAAAAGCTACTCGCGTCGCCGCTGGCGCATATTACTCTGAGCTTCGATGGGGCATCTAAGGAATCGTTCGAGATGTATCGAAAGGGCGCGAAATTTGAGCGCGTAAGAGCCAATTTCGTGCGTTTTGCGCGCCTAAAACAGCAAAAAAACGCCAAAATGCAAGTTGTCGTGCAGATGGTCCGGATGGAGAAAAACGCCCACGAAGTGGAGGAGTTCAAGCGCTTCTGGTCGGCTGTGCCCGGCGTGGATCAGGTCCGGATCAAGGAAGACGAAACCAATTTACTCCAGCCGGAAGCCGCCCGAACCGGCGTAGGATCAAGGATTTGCCACTATCTGTGGCGCGGTCCTTACTATGTGAAACACGATGGCCGCGTATTCCCCTGCTGCCAGAGTTATATGCTCGATGGCCAGCCAATCGGCCGCCTGCCCGAGGAAAGCTTGGAGGAGATCAGTAACTCCGCTGAAATGCGCCGTTTGCGAAGGCTTCACGCCGAAGGGCGAGCGGGCGAAATCGACATGTGCGCGCGTTGCTGCGTGGCGATTCCGCATCCGCTGCTGGTGGCCGGAAGTCTGGTGGTGCATGGCAAATGGGTGCGGCGCGTGGTTCCCGTTATCGAAAGATTGGTTTACGGCTCCAGACTGCCCAAACGGCTGTTAGCCGCGCAAAGAGAGACGCTGGTTCAGATTGAACGTGAATAACGAGGTAGAATAAGGAAACGGCTGATCCATTACATTATGAAAGAAGCTCCCATGGAGAAGCAGGCCCAAAACATACAAGAAGCATTTCTGAATAATGCTCGCAAAGATAAGACGTTCCTGACCATTTACTTAATGAGCGGAGTGAAGCTTTCAGGCCGCATCAAGAGTTTCGATAAGTACTCGGTGATTCTGGAAACGAACAATCAGGAGCAACTGATTTTCAAACACGCCATTTCGACGGTGGTCGTATCGAAACCGTTCCATTCTCCGGCGCATTCGAACTCGGCATCGGCGGGTGCACACGCGGCTCCGGGTGTCCCTGTAACAGATTCGGAATAGTGCCTTCCGGCGAAGAAATCGCGATCCTGGTCGGCTTGCATCTGACGGGTCGCTCGGCGGAGCTGATCAGCGCCGAGGACTCGATGGAGGAGCTGGCGGCGCTCGCAATGTCGGCCGGCGCGCGTGTGGCCGAACGGCAAATCCAGTCCCGTCCAAAAGTCGACGCGGCGACGTTTGTCGGGTCCGGCAAAGTCGAGGAACTGAAGGCGCAGGTTCTGTTCCACGAAGCGACCACCGTGATTTTCGACCGCGAACTATCACCCACTCAGCAGCGCAATCTGGAAAAAGAGCTCGACGTCAAGGTTCTGGACCGCACCCAGTTAATCCTCGATATCTTCGCGCGCCGCGCCCGGACTCGGGAAGGCAAGCTGCAAGTGGAACTCGCGCAGTTGAATTATCTGCTGCCGAGGCTGACCGGCCACGGCGCCGCGATGTCCCGGCTGGGCGGCGGTATCGGGACCAGAGGGCCCGGCGAAACCAAGCTCGAAACTGACCGGCGCAGGATTCATCAGCGCATCGCCGCGATCAACCGTTCGCTGGAGCGGGTGCGCGGCGGCCGCACCACGCAGAGGCAACAGAGACAAGCCGTTCCGCTGGCGACCATCGCTCTGGTCGGCTACACCAACGCCGGGAAATCGACGTTGTTCAACCGCCTGACCGGCGCCGCGGTGCTGACCGACGCGAAGATGTTCGCCACGCTCGATCCCACCGTGCGGCATGTGACTCTGCCGTCGCATCGAAAAGCTTTGATGAGCGATACCGTCGGGTTCATCCGCAACCTGCCGACCACGCTGGTGAAGGCGTTTCGCGCCACTCTGGAAGAGGTAGTCGAAGCGGAGCTGCTTCTGCACGTGGTGGATGCGAGCTCGCCCGAAGCGCCGCTCCAAACCGCGCACGTTCTCGCGACGCTGAGTGAAATTGGCGCCTCGGCGACGCCGCAAATTCTAGTTTTGAACAAGGTCGATAAGATTCCCGGCGATCCCGACACGGCGTCGATTGCGCGGCGGATTTTGAGCGATCCGGACCATCAGCCGGCGGGCGCTGTAGCGATTTCGGCTCTAAGCGGCGAGGGGTTTGATGCGCTGCTTCAGAAAATCGATGAAACATTGTCGCTCGATCCTGTTTCAGCGTGTGTCTTCCATTTTCCGATCGCGGAGGGCGCCCCGTTGCACTTATTGCATGAACACGGACGCGTAACCGCAACTCGCTACTCCGGCGAATCCTGCGAAGTGGAAGCGCTAACGCCAGCCTCGATCAAGCGGCGGCTGGAAAAATACCTCATCGCCACCTGATTCGCAACTCTATCTCCCGCCGATCCATCAACTTCCATGTTTTATCCGCTCCCGCCCTCAAAAACCCCTCCCTACCATGTAGTCAAGAAGCCAGGAGTCACCCGGTTGATGCCTGGTTCGTGATCCGTTAAAGTTCTCGAGACACTAGACGGATTGTCATATTGGACCGGGGAGGACCTGCGCATCTTCAGCGGGCTCTGCCGTGAGAGTCATATCACGGATCGGGTACCCATCCCGGTAGGTTGTTGTAAAAGATGACTTGCCGGGACAACCGCAGCCGAAAGGTTGCGGCTAACGTTAGGAGGGGGTAGCCGGCGGGGTGAGATCTCGCCGGTTGCCCAGCTCTGGGAGAATCGCGCACGGCAGTAGTCTGTCAATCGCTACAATGGGCCATGTTTCGCGCTCACTTACGGGAAAATCTCGATCTGCAATTACTGGAGGAACGTCATGCGCCGGAAGTGTTTTCGCTCATCGATCGCGATCGCGACTATCTCCGCGAATGGCTGCCCTGGGTAGATTCGACCGTCACTCAGGACGATACGCTCAGTTTTATCCGCGCCTCGCTTGAACAGTTCGCATCTCAAAAAGGCTTCGCAGCCGGCATTTGGAAGGAGCGCCAATTCTGCGGCGTGATTGGGACTCACAAACTCGACATGCTGAATCGCAAGGGCGAAATCGGCTACTGGCTGGGCCATGCTTTTCAAGGAAAAGGCATCATCACCGCCGCCTGCCGCGCTGTCGTGACGCATCTTTTGAATGAGATAGAACTCAACCGGGTTATGATCGATTGCGCCGTTGGAAACGAAAAAAGCTGCGCGGTGGCCCAGAGGCTCGGGTTCGCGGAGGAGGGGTTGGCGCGCGAGGCCATTTTGCTGCACGGCCGTTTTCACGACCTGCGGCGGTTCGCCATGTTAAAGAAGGATTGGAAGCCGGAACCTCTTGGGTTATGATCGTAACATCGGGTGAACGTCGGGATGAATCTGCCCAATATACTTACGCTGGCGCGAATCTTCCTCGTGCCTTTGCTGGTGGCAGCGCTGCTGGCCGACGGCACCAGTCTGAACTGGAGCGAGTGGGTGCCGGTTTCCCGCGAGATTTTTGCGTTATGCGTGTTCCTGGCCGCGGCGGCGACGGATCTGCTCGATGGTTATCTGGCGCGACGGCTGGGGCAAGTGACCACGGTGGGAACGCTGCTCGATCCGATTGCCGACAAACTGCTGGTTTCGGCGGCACTGGTTTCGCTCGTCGATATTCACCGGGTTCCGGCGTGGATGGTGATCCTGATCATCGGCCGTGAATTTGCCGTTTCCGGACTGCGGTCGATTGCGTCGGCCGGCGGCTATACCATCGCGGCCAGCGACTTGGGCAAATCGAAAATGGCGGCGCAGGTGATCGCGATCGCTCTGGTCATCGGCAGCATCCGATGGACCTGGCTCGCGGAACCGGCCACCATCGGGATGTGGGCCGTGATGCTGTTTGGCATCGTGTCGGCGGCGGATTATTTCCGCACCTTCTGGCGCCGCGTGGACGATCAGGTCAAGCTCCGGCGACGGCGCGAGTTGTTGCGGCTCGAACGGCGGAAAAAGCGGAGTGCAATGGCGTCCGGGCAGACGGTTTAGCGTTACCGGTTGTAAATGTGGACCCGGAACAGCGGCTTTGGCTTTTCCTCGGATTCCTGTTCATAAACCTGCTCGGTTTTATGAGGATCGTAGTCGCGCCACAGCCAGGCGAGGGATTCCGGCAACAGCGCATTGGCGTCCGCGCCGTTGTGCGTGCCATTGCCGAACGCCAGATGAAAATCGTAGCCCTTCATCTTGAGTGAATTGGCGAGTTGGATATTTTGCAGCGGCCAGCTTCCGAAATCGTTCTCCAGATCCTCACTGCCGTCCTGTAAATAGACCCGAATATTCCGCTTCGCCTCTTTCCTCACTTTATTCGGGTAGACGTTCCCGCCGTCGATCTCACCGGGATGCCATTGAATGCTGGTATAGCTGCCGATGGTCGAAAGCACGCGCGAATACTGTTCCGGATGCCACCAGGCCGCGTTGAAAGAGCAAATTGCGCCCGAAGATTCGCCAGCGATGCCGCGGCTGTAAGAATCCTTGCGAATGTTGTACTGCGCGTAAACGCCGGCCAGCAGCTCATCGAGAAAATGAACATAGGTGTCGTTGACGGTGTCGTATTCGATGCTGCGCATGGCCTTGTCACCGACTTTGCCGGGCGCAATGAATACGCTGATCATCACCGGAATGCGTTTCTGAACCGTCAGATTATCCAGCACATTCAGCGTGCGGCGGCCGTTGCGCGCAATGTGGCCTTGGCCATCCTGCCAGATCATTAACGCGGCGGGCGTGGCTGGATCATACTGCGCGGGAACGTAAATCCAATAATCGCTCTGCATGCCGCTGTAGACCTTACTGGTGTGAACCAGTTTTTCGGACAGCTTGCCCTGCGGCACATCGGCCTGTTCATAGGATGACGGCAGAAACACCGGAACGTCGAACTGAAATCCGTTGGCGAGACGTCCGCCGAACGGGGCTCCGTCGATCATGTAGTGAAACTCGTGGCCCCGGCCCGCTGTCAGTCTGACAACTACAGTCCACAGATTGCCGTCAATACGCGTCATCGGCACCGGCTTGTCGCCATCGGTAACCAGCAGAGGAGTTTTGTCCGTATCAATCGCGAACAGCATTTCTTCGTGGTCGCCGATGTAGGCGACACCTTTTTTCAGGTCGTCCTCTTTCAACCGGGAGCGAAGTTGCGTCGCGTCGTGAGACAGATCCGTTAACTTCGGATCCGCGGCAAACACTGTAGCGGCGAGGGCACAGCAAAAAACAAGTGATTTCATACCTTACCCATTTTGTCCTGAATGATGTCGAAAAGTTCGTCGATATCGGAAGGGCGCGTGTGGATGTGTGTCGAAAGGCGGACCTGCTGGCCTCCGCTGACAAAAATCTTGCGCTTCGTGGTCTCCTGCCAGACCGCGCTCGAGTCCTTGTTGAACTTGATACACACCAGGGCCGCGAACATGCGGTCGTCATTGGGCGTCAAAAGCTGAATATAGGGCAGCTTGGCGGCGCGCTCATAAGTCTGCCGCGCGAGCTGATGAATGCGGGTATAAATGCGGTCCGGTCCAACGGCTTGCGCGAAGCGGAGCCCGGCGATCATGCCTTCGAAAATCGCGCGATTATTGGTGCCCTGCCTCATGAATCGTCCGGCCTTCAGCGATTTGTCGTCCCAGCCGCCGGTGACGTTCAGAGGCCACAGGCGATCGAGATTCTCCTCGCGGATATACAGGAAGCCGGATCCGGCCGGCGCGAACATCCATTTATGAGGGCTGCCGGCGAAAAAATCGCAATGCAGATCGGAGATCTTCAGAGCCATCTGGCCATGCATGTGCGCTCCGTCGACCAATGTCATCACACCCTTGGCGCGCGCGGCGTCGCAGATTTCCCGGATCGGCATGATCAAGCCGGTGGGACTGATGATCCCGCTGAAACTCACGATGCGCGTCTTCGGACCGATGGCGGAGATCATCAGATCCGCCAACTGGCCGGGGTCTTTTGGAGGTAAAGGAATGTTGACTTCGCGAATCGTAATTCCGTAGCGAGCGCGCTTCGCCTCCCAACCAGCCTTGCCCGACGTATGCTCCAGGTTGGTCATCAAAACTTCGTCGCCAGCTTTGAGATCGAGGCCGGAGGCGACGGTGGTGAGCGCCTCGGTCGCGTTATGCATCAGCGCGAGCTCGTCCTTATTGCAGCCAAGATATTTTGAAAGCTCCTCACGCTCCTCGTCCAGCGTTTCATAGCCCCAGCGCGGATACGGGTACGACAACTCCAGCGCCGCGGCGTTCTGCAAATATTCCGCGACGGTGTGATATACCGGCCGAGGAAGCACACCCAGGCTGCCGTTGTTCAGAAATGAACGCCACTGCGGCAGGAAGAACTGTTCCTCGCGCATGCGCTTCCAATAAGTTTCGGGATCGCGGCTGAACAGCGCGTTATCCGGAAGAGACGAAGGCGTAGCTCCCAGCACTTTCTGCCAAGGCACGCCGAACAGAGTGGCGCCTGCGCGCAGAGCATTGCGTCGATTCATGAAAATTAGTCTACGACGAATCGAGTGGACGGTTTAGGCCGGCAGATACTGCTGAACGGTGCTGAAGAAGGCGCGCACGAAATCGACGCCGGTTTTGGTCGCCCTCGCTTCGTCGTTATTGGCGATGGGCACGATAACCCGCACTAGCGCCGTATCGGTGCGATTCAGCCGCATGGCGTCGGCCACGACCCAGAATTTAGCTTTAAATTCGTCGGCCACCACCCGGTCGCGCGACTGATACCAATACAGAACCAATTCCCGTTCATCGCCATGCACGATCACATACCGGTTCACGACGACGGGCGCGGCCAATCCGATATCCACCGGATAATTTTGGGAACTCAACTGCGTCCAGCCCGATCCTGGCAGGCAATTTTTGGGAGAATGCGGGGTTTTCCCGTTGCGCTGGGTGCGAAAAGACGCCACGAACAGACTGGCTTGGTCGCCCGTCGAAGTGTCCCTATAGACGCGGTTCAAAGTATCGTCGGCTTTGAGCACGTCCTCAGTTTCCTTATCGACGAAGCTCTCCTGCGCCATGTTCCAGGAGCCAAACTCATGCGGCACCTGAGCTAAAGGACGGCTGGGCGGAACATATTCCGGCCGGATGGAGCTGTAGAGCACAGCGGTCTGGATGATGAGAAACAGGGTCACCAGCCGGGCAGGAGTCGAATTCAAAAACTTAAACAACGGGAGCCTCTTTCGCGAACTTCCGATAAATCCAGTTTATCAGAAGGTGCAGAACCACCAGCATCACCAGCGCGATGAGAAAAATGACAAAGCCTTCCAGTTCATGGAAAAAGCCCTTCGCCAGTTCAGTATTGTATTCGCTGAGAATTCCGGTGATGGTCACGCGGCCCGCGTTGGCGAGAATCGCAATCGGCAGGACTCCGATGAACAGCGCCCAGCGCATCCAGACTTTGCGGTCGAAGAAATATGCATAGACCAGCGCCAGGAACGATAAGGACAATAAACTGCGAATCCCACTGCATGCCTCGGCGACCGAAAGCTTTTGACTGGCCAGTTCGAGCACGTTCCCTTCGCGCAGGACCGGGATGTTGATCAGTCCGAGAAGATTTTCCGCCACTCTGCTGGCGAACAGTTGCAGGGGAAATGTGATCTGGTTATAAACCACCGTCGGAATCGGAATCATGAAGGGAAGCAACAATAAAGGAAATGCCAGTTCCCTGACCAGCGCTTTACCGCCCAGAACCAGCAGCAATCCCACCAGCGAAATCAGGAAGGCGGTGCGTTGAAGAAACAGCTCCGCTCCCAGCAATCCTATGTAAGCCTGGAAGGCGCCCCAGGCCAGAAGGGCGACTCCCCACCAGGCGGGCTTCCATTCCAAAGCTATCAACTGATCGCGCCGCTGCCAGGCGATATAACCGGCGACTAAGGGCACAAAGAATCCATGCCCGACATCCTCGTCAGTCGACCATTGCCATACCAGGTGCTTCAGAATGGGAAAATACGCGACGATGAGAAGAAGGCTGAACCATGCGATCGCCGTCCAAGGCAGGTCCTTCCTGTCAGCATGCGGGGCCGGCGCATCGGCAGATTTCGGCAATAGATTTTCCACCGGCGACATAATTAGGAACGAAACTACAGTTAAACACACTCATCTGGACTACGCCAGTACGTGTTTAGTCGAGGGCTTAATTGACCACCGTCGTAGCATCCGTCGTAGCGTCCGATTTCAGGCGTCCGGTAACACGGGCCACCAGCCGGCGAGGGTCTAATAAATGTTGCGGGCGGAAGTGCCGCTGCGACCAGCGGCTGCCCGGCGCGAACTCGACTCCGAGAAAATATCCGATGTCACGGAACACGCAATACTTGACGATGCCGGAGAGCTCGCCGTTGGGATAACTCATCCTCATCGTGGTGCCGTGCGGCACGGGACGGTCGACTTGCAGGCATGCGCCCGAAAGCGAGATATCCTCCAGATTGGCCACACCACGACGGGTCCGCCCATTCTGGTCCTTCCACTGTACGTCCACAAGGTCCGCGCACAGCATCCGAGGTTCAATACGCCTATCCTGCATTTTTTTCGTAATTCCGTCTCTGTTTACTTCAATCGGCCGGAAATCCAAATAACCGGCATTTATCCCTTAGACAAAATCGCCCTAAGTGAAACATAAGGTGAGTTCCTGGGCGTATAACCCATGCCCGATTGGTACCATGTTTTGGAAGCGCACGCAATGCAGGCAATTTTCGATGAGATCCGTCTATTCACGTCCCGAATCGGGAGTTTGCGCTCTATTTTGCCCCACTTAGCGTTGCTCGTCGCTTTTGGGATCATGATTCCGCGCTTGAAAAGCCTGGACTTTCTTGATCCGCAGATTCTGGGAGCCTACGCGTGCCTCGGGCTGCTTTTCGCCGGACCCGCGACGGCGCAATTATTTGCCGACCCAGGGCGGGTGCCTTTTCAGGTGGCAAAAGCTCGGATTTTGGTGGGGGTGGTCTATGGTGAAGTGGTAGTACTCCTGCTGCTCGGGGCTAGTATCGCGACGGTGTATTTGAGCTTTCTAGGCCGTTTTGTGCCGACGCCGGATTGGGGTTCGCTGGCTCGCACGGCTCTATTTGGCTTGTGCGCGTGCGGATTATTCGCATCGATGGCGGCGTGGGTCGCGGTACAATTTTCGAAAAACGCAGCGAGGATGCTGATGCGGCTGGCATTTTTCGGATTGCTGGTCTTGTTTTTCTATCGCGGGCAATGGCTGCCGGACGTCGGGTTGACGGCCGCGAGCGGGTGCATTGTCGTGGCGGGAGTTTTCATTGCACTATTGAGGCGCGCATGCCGTTAATCGCAGTTCCTTATCATCTGGGACGTCGCGGCGTAGAGGTCGGACGCGGACCGCTCGTGATCCTAGAGGACCTTGGAGTGCCATGCCAGATGATCGAAAGCGACGGCGGGATCGCGGATATAAATGCGCGGCTGACAGAGGCGGTGAAGGCCGATTCCGGGCCGGTTCTGGTGCTGGCGGGGAATTGTAATTCGTGCCTGGGAACGCTGGCGGGCATGGAAAATCCGGGGATCGTCTGGTTCGATGCGCATGGCGATTTCAATACTCCGGAGACGACCATCAGTGGAGCGCTGGAGGGAATGTCGCTCGCGATCGCAACCGGTCATTGTCATCCGGAATGGATGGCGCGTCCGGTGCCGGAACAGAATTGCGTGCTGGTGGCGACGCGGAGTCTCGACCCGCTCGAAGAGCCGCGGCTGCGCGCGAGCAGGATCAATGTCACTTCACTCGATGGGTTGCGGGATGCGCTCATCGAGCTACGCGTCGACAGTATCTATCTGCACCTCGATCTGGATGTTCTCGACCCGTCGATTTCGCCGGGCGTGAATTTCTCCGAGCCTGGGGGAATTTCCGAGCAGCAGCTTATCGACGCGGTCGAGCAGGTGATTGCGACCGGGAAACTTCGCGCGGCCGCCATCACGAATTTCAATCCCGACCGGGATCGCGACGGCCAGACGCTCAAAATCGTCCGCGGATTGGTTGCTATCCTGAACCGAACTGCTGACGAATGACAATCCACGCTAAAGCGCCGTGCCGGGTCGACCTGGCCGGCGGCACACTCGACATCTGGCCGTTATATCTGTTTCATGAAAATTCGGTGACGGTGAATTTCGCGGTCGACCGCTACACTCATGCCCGCATCGAGCCTCATGCTGGAACGAAGATCACCTTCCAGTCTACCGACCTGAATCGCGATGCGGCTTACGAATCACTCGACCATCTTCTGGCGGCGAAAAAACACCCGCTTCCGTTGGCCGCTGAGATTGTCCGATTCTTCCGCCCCGGCGAGGGCTTCCATCTCGAAACCGGCTCCGAGTCTCCGGCGGGCGCGGGAATCTCCGGCTCTTCGGCGCTGATCATTGCCACCACCAACGCGTTCAACAAATGGCTGAAACGCGGTTATTCGCGGGAAAAACTGCGGGAAATATCGCAGAATATCGAAGCCCGCCTGATTCGCGTGCCGACCGGCTGCCAGGATTATTACCCGGCCATGTATGGAGGCGTCAGCGCGATTGAGCTGGGCTGCGCGGGGATTCGAAGGGTCGCGGTCGACGTTGCTCCGGAGGAGTTGGAGGCGCGCATCGTGCTGGCCTACAGCCGGGAGCCGCGCAATTCCGGAATCAACAATTGGGAAGTGACCAAAGGCCACATCAATGGGAACGCGCGTGTCCATCGGAATTTCGCGACCATCGCTTCGATTGCCAGCGCCATGCGCGGGGCGCTTGAAAAGCAGGACTGGACCGAGGCTGCCCGCCTGCTGCGCGAAGAATGGACTCATCGCAAGCGGAACGCGCCCGGCATTTCGACGCCTCTGATCGACCGCATAATCCAGGTGACCCGCCGCAAAGGGGCGCTGGCGGCCAAGGTCTGCGGCGCGGGCGGAGGCGGCTGCGTCCTTTTCTTCGTGGAGCCCGATGCGCGATCGCGCGTCGTCTCGTTGATCGAAAAAGAAGGCGCAACCGTCCTGCCTGTCAAGGTCGCGCGCCGCGGAGTCGAGGTTCGGGTTTCGAAATGACGGATGAAAAAAAGCCCGACCTTCTCGGCTTGGCCCTTCGCGTCGGGCTGTTTATCCTGATCGGGTATTTGAGCCTTAACGTGTTCGGAATCGTTCTCTTTTCGTTAGCCGGCTCATTTATCACCGCGGTCATGGCGACGTTTGCCGCCGCAGCATTAGCCAATGCGATCACGGTTCGGATCTACGAACGAGGACAACTCTCCGCACTCGGCTTGGGTTGGCAGCCTACGTCGTCGCGCGAATTTCTACTGGGCATGGGCAGCGGCGTGGGCGCGGCGTGCGTGGTTCTGCTCTTGCCGGTCGCGGCCGGCGTGGCGTCTTTTCAAAAGGTCCCTGCGTCCGAACACATCATCGCGAGCCTGGCGTTCGTCAGCATTGTGCTCCTTTTTGGGGCGTTTGGCGAGGAAATGCTGTTCCATGGCTACGCTTTCCAATTGCTGATTCGCCGCATCGGCGGCTTTGCGACCATTCTTCCCGCCGCTGTGCTATTCGGACTCGCGCACATGGATAACCCCAATCGGAACCTGCTGGGCATCGCCAATACGATGTTGTGGGGAGTTCTGCTTGGCTATGGCTACCTGCGCACCAGCGCGCTCTGGCTGCCCATCGGCCTGCATTTCGGGTGGAACGTCGCGCTCCCCCTCTTCGGCGCGAATTTGAGCGGGTTTACAATGGGAGTCACTGGATATGCGCTTCATTGGTCGGCTGGCGATCTTTGGAGCGGAGGCGGGTACGGGCCGGAAGGCAGCGTGCTGACGACCGCAATCGTCATTGTGTTGTTTTTCGTGCTGCATAGATTTACGACAGAGCAGGAATCGTTGTAGGGGTGTTGTTTATGCGAAGCTTTCCGCGAGTGCTGGCGGCGCTCATCATTATCGGATCGGTAAAAGGCGACCAGAAGAAGCTCACCGAAGATCAAAAAATAGAGCTTCTGCGGGGCTTGCTCAGCGAGTACGCCACGGTGAAGGCTCCTCTGCCGCGATCGAAGAAGCCGCTGGAATTCCGTTCCGACGGCACGTACGATAAACAGCACTGGCTCGATGTCGGTAAGCAGAGCGGTCCGGCGGCGCGCATCGGCGATCTGGTGCAGGTCACGCACATCGATATCGAAAAAGACGCGATTGTGTTCGAGATCAACCATGGGCTCAAAAACAGCGGGTCGTGGAAGGATCACGTGCAGGTGGGCATCGGCGGAGGCATGGCGCCCATTTCCCGCAGCGACGCCAACGCTCCTGGCGGCACCAACATCGTATTGAGATTTCCAGAGGCGATCGGCGATATTAACTCGGCCGATGTGAAGAAGATACTCGCGCCGGTGCTCGACTTCGAGAAGCATAGCGCGACCGAAAATTACGTCGATACTCTGCCGCCCGAAGTGAAGGTGGCGATCGCCGAGAAGAAGCCGATTGAAGGAATGGATCGCGACCAGGTGCTACTGGCGCTGGGCCGTCCTTTGCATAAATCGCGGGAGAGCAAAGACGGCGTCGATTACGAAGATTGGATCTACGGCCAACCGCCCGGCCGGGTGACGTTCGTGACGTTCGCCGGCCCGAAGGTGGTAAAAATCAAGGAAACTTACGCGGGCCTGGGCGGCACTGTCGCGGAGACGCCGAAGCAGCCCTAATCCTTGGTGGCAGCCCCAAGCCGGGTGATACATTAGTCGAATGCAGACGACGAAGTGCCGCAAATGTTCGAGCGACCTTCCTGAAAATAGCCGCTTCTGCCTTTCCTGCGGCACGCCGGTGCAACCCGATTCTCTGGCCACGCAAACGGTGGCGACATCGTCTTCCCATTCGCCGTCATCGAAACTTCGTAGCTCCTCGACGACCTCTTCGAGCGACGGCCGATTCCTCCCCGGAACACTTCTTGCCGAGCGCTACCGCATCGTCGCCAAATTGGGCCAAGGCGGCATGGGCGAGGTCTATCGCGCCGACGATCTGGTCCTGGCGCAAGCCGTTGCCTTGAAATTCCTGCCTCCAGAGGCGACCAATAATCCGCAGGCGCTCGACCGCTTCCGCAATGAGGTCCGGATCGCCCGCCAGGTTTCGCATCCCAACGTTTGCCGCGTCTACGACCTGGGCGAAATCGATGGCCAATTGTTTCTCTCGATGGAGTATGTCGATGGCGAAGACGTCGGGGTCCTGCTGCGCCGCATCGGGCGTCTGCCTTCGGTCAAGGCGCTCGAAATTGCACGTAAGTTGTGCGCCGGTCTGGCCGCGGCGCATGAGAAAGGGGTGCTCCATCGCGATCTGAAACCGGGCAATATCATGCTCGATTCGCACGGCCAGGTGCTGATCACCGATTTCGGACTCGCCGCGCTGGCGGGCCAAGTCGAAGGCGCCGAGGTCCGCAATGGCACGCCCGCCTACATGGCGCCGGAGCAGCTGGATGGGAAAGAGGTCACGGTTCGCAGCGAGGTTTATTCGCTGGGTCTGGTGCTGTATGAGATTTTCACCGGCAAGCGTCCTTTTGAAAGCGCTACGCTCGCCGACCTCGTCCGCACTCGAAATGAGAGCGCGCCGGCCAGTCCATCGACGCTGGTTCCCGACCTGGACGAAGCTGTCGAACGCGTAATCCTGCGCTGCATGGAGCGTGATCCCGCGCTGCGTCCTGCTTCGGCGTTGGCCGTCGCCGCGGCTCTGCCCGGCGGAGATCCGTTGGCTGCCGCGCTGGCCGCCGGCGAAACTCCGTCACCTCAAATGGTGGCAGCGGCGGGCGATCTGTTGGGACTCTCTCCGCGCATTGCCAGCGCCTGCCTGGCCTTCGTCGTCCTCGGAACTCTTGCCGCTTGGGCGCTTGGCGTAAAAGACAACACCGTGGAAATCGCGGGCGCCGACACTACCCCTGAAGTGTTGCAGCACCGCGCGCGCTTTGTGCTCGATCGTTTGGGTTATGGCGCCAAGCCAGCCGACTCCGTGAGTGGCTTCGCTTTCGAGGCCGGCGGCTTGCGCTACCAGGAAAAGCAGGCCGGCGCCAAGCCGGACTTCCCGGCGATCCTGGCGCATCGGCCCAGGACGCTTGTCTTTTGGTACCGCGAAAGTCCCCAGTCGATGATCCCCCAGACCTGGCACGACGACCTCATGACGCCCGGCGTACCGCAGGAGGACGATCCGCCGCGCGACCTTCCGGGCATGACTTATCTCAAGCTTGACGATCAATCCCGGCTCATCTCTTTCGACGCTGTCCCGCCGCAATTGCGCCCGGCCGGAGCAGTGGCGCAGCCTGCCGACTGGAGCGAGCTGTTCAAGCTTTCGGAGCTGGATCCGGCGCAGTTTCAAAAAGCCGAGCCGCTTTGGACGCCTCCTCACGCAGCCGACGAGAGAGCCGCTTGGACCGGAGTCTATCCGGGAACATCGATCCCGCTGCGCGTCGAAGCGGCGGCGTGGCTCGGCAAGCCGGTATTTTTCAAGCTTGCCGGACCGTGGACCAAGCCTTCCGATGACCATACTTTTACCGCGGGCGAAAAGGCGCAAATTGTAATTCTGCTCACCATGGGGATCCTGATTTTAATAGTCCCGGCATGGCTCGCGTGGCGGAATTTAGCCCGTGGCAGGGCCGACCGCCGCGGCGCTTTGCGTCTGGGTGTCGCCGTTTTCTGCGCCTACTTTCTGTTGTGGATCTTGCGCGGACACTTCGCGGCCGACATCGGATTGTTCGGTTTATTGGTCGGGGCTCTGTCTTCGTGTCTATTCAGCGCCGCCCTGTTCTGGGCCGTCTATCTGGCGCTGGAACCTTATGTGCGGCGACACTGGCCGCATTCGATTATTTCCTGGAGCCGTCTGATCAACGGGCAGCTTCGCGACCCCGCCGTGGGACGCGATGTGCTGTTCGGCTCCGCATTGGGAACGGTGTGGACGTTGATCAATGGCGTCACTTCCACGCTGGACCGCGCTCTAGGAGGGGAGCCGTCGTTTCCGAATACCGCCTATCTGGAGGGCGCGCGCAGCGCGTTGGGAGCATGGACGATCCAGGTGCCGGGCGCGATTCGCGGCGCGCTGGTGTTCTTTTTCATGCTGTTCATTCTGCGCGTCCTGCTGCGAAATAAATGGCTCGCGGCCGCCGCTTTCGTGGCCGTGTGGACCCTGCTCAAGGGTACGGGAAGCGTCCACCCGTTCATCGAAATTCCCGGCATCGTGGCGATTTATGTCGTCGCCGCCGTTGCGCTGGTGCGCTTCGGCCTGGTCACGCTAGCCGCGGCCGCATTTACCGCCGACGCGATCGGCAATCTTCCCATCACGATGAACCCCTCAATGTGGTATTTCGGAAGCACCGTATTTGTGATGGCGAGCGTGGTATTACTGGCCGCCTGGGCCTTCCACGCCGCCACCGCCGGCCGCAAACTGTTCTCAGCCGATCTCTTCGAATAGCCTGCTACCCCATCGAGTAGAAAAATTCCTCGTGGACAACCTTCCCGTCCTTCACGGTGTACAGCGCTGCCTCGTCCAACAAAAACCGCTTCCCGGCCATCGCCCCCGCCTTGGCAGTCACATCGTATTTAAAGTGGACGATGAACCGGTCGCCATGGGGATACGGACCCTCCGCCTCAGCCTTATGGACCTCGTGGTTCGCGGCCCACCACTCCCCTTTGCCTTTAATCGCCGCAATCCCTTCGGACCGTGCCGACCCTCCGGGAGGCGCGCCGGCCTCGACACTCACGATGTCAGGGCTATAGAGCTCCTCGATCGCCTCAACATGCTTGCCTTCCAGGCATAACGCCACCAGCTTCTTTCCAACCGTTAACGAATCACTCATGGTGTTTCCTCCGGCCTAAGAATATCAAACCTAGCCGGTGGGTAGTCAACTAACTTGTATGGGCAGCTGTACGATCAACGCTGTCGACTCGCCTTCCTTCGTTTCCACCTGGATGGTCCCTTTATGCTGCTCGACTACGATCTGGTAGCTGAGAGATAGCCCCAATCCCATACCCGATCCGGGCGGTTTGGTGGTGAAGAATGGATTGAAGATTTTCTGAAGCGCGTCCTTGGAAATCCCCGCGCCGTTATCCTCAATCCGGATCTCGACGTGAGCACTACCGGCATGCGTGCTGACCTTCAGCGTGGGCCGGAAATTGGCGCCTGACTGGAGGCTTTTTTGATGCGCGGCGTAGCAGCCGTTGTTGGCGATGTTCAGAAATGCGCGGCTTAAATCGCTGGTCACTGCCGGGATCATAGGCAGGTTTGGATCGTAGGAGCTTTCAATCGCGATATGGAAGTTAGAATCCTGGGTCCGCAGCCCTTGATACGCGAGGTCGACTGCTCCTGCCACCAAAACGTTTAAATCCGTCAGTTCCCGTTGGCCTTCTCCGCGCGCATGGGCCAGCATCCCGCGGACGATGCTATCGGCGCGCTCCCCGTGGTCGCGGATGCGCCGCAGATTCGCGGTCAGAGCGGCCATAATCTCCTCTACATTCGCGCCCTCCAGGAGCCCCTGCCGCAAATCCTCGACCAAATCCGTCGACACGTCGGCGAAGTTATTGACGAAATTCAGCGGATTCTTGATCTCGTGCGCGATTCCCACGGTGAGGGCGCCCAGCGAGGCCATTTTTTCCTGCACGACCAGTTGAGTTTGCGCCTCTTTGAGCTGCTGGAGAGCCTGTTCCAATTCCGCGGTTCTGCGGCGTTCCCGATCCCGCAACCGTTTCTTTTCGAGGGACGCGCCGATGCGGGCTCTTAGAATTACAGGGTCGAATGGCTTGGCCAGGTAGTCCTCGGCGCCCATCTCGATGCAGCGCACGACGCTCTGCGCTTCATCGAGCGCGGAAATCATGATCACCGGCAGATCGCGAAGGGATGCATTCTGCTTCAACCGCGCCAGGACTTCGTAACCATCCATCTCCGGCATGATCACGTCGAGCAACATGAGATCGTAAGCGCCGGCGTCAAGTTGCTGGAGCGCTTCCATCCCGTTCCCGGCCTCCTGCACCCAATGCCCCTCCCGCTCCAGGCGCCGGCGTAGCAAGTCGCGATTGGCGGCATTGTCCTCGACCACCAGGATCCGTCCCGTTTCCGGGGACGAGGAAACTTCGGTCTTTTCCGCAATCCGCGCAGGCGAGGGCTCAGAGTCCGGGGGCACCCACTGCACCACTGAAAGCAAGTTCCGCAAGGCATCCGAAATACGGCCGGCATCGGCGAGCGCATCGGGGGCTTCGAACTCGCGCAGCCTGCCTCCGAGCGCGATTGCCGCTCCCAAGAGTTGTTCCGCCTCCGGGCGCACGCCGGACTCAAGAGCCTGGAGCTGTTCAAAGGTTACACCGTCGCCCCGATCTGAAAGGGCTGTCTGGATGCGTTCGAGGAGTGCGCGTCCTGCCGCCTCAATTCCGGTCAGGGCCGGTGCGACCTCCCTAAATCCGCCTTCTTCGGCATCCTCGAGCAAGATCGCGGTGTAGCCAAGGAGCTGATTGAAAGGCGTTCGAAGTTCATGACGCAAGTGTGCGAGCGCGTCGCCTTTAAGCGGAGCTTTCATGATTTTATCTGGGCCGCGAGGAGACGATCCATCTTGTCTAACAAGCGCGGCATTTCGATCGGCTTGGTGTCATAATCGTCGCATCCGCATTCCAGGGCCTTGGCGCGATCTCCGGCCATGGCGTGCGCCGTCAGCGCAATGATGGGAATCGATCGCGTAGCTTCCTCCGCTTTCAGGATACGGGTCGCGCCCCAGCCATCGAGGACCGGCAGGCTCATGTCCATTAATATGATGCTGGGCATTTCGCGGCGGGCCGTTTCCACACCCTCCTGGCCGTCCGCGGCCACGATGACTTCGAATCCGCGGCGCACCAGGCGGCGCGACAGCATATCGCGGTTCATCTCGATATCTTCCACCAGAAGAACTTTCGGCATCGCGATCTCCTTAGCCCCGATAACGCAGAGCCATCACCGTAATATCGTCATTTTGCGCGGTTCCCGGGGAAAAGAACCGTAACGAGGTGAACAGGTCCAGAACCATGCGCTCCGCTGTTGACGATGCATGGAGGTTCACATGCTCCTTCAGACGAACGTCGCCAAACCACTGACGATCTCCGTTGGGTGCTTCCGTGACCCCGTCGGTGTAGAGCAGCAGCCCGTCGCCGGGCTTCATTTGGATCATCCCGGTGCGGTAATTGTCGTCCGATTTCACAGAAACGCCGTGCAGAGGCTTCGCGCCACCGGCTTCAGAATAGAGATAGGGGACCGAATGTCCGTTGTTTGCAAATTGCAGCTCACCACTCCTGGTATCCAAAACCCCGTAGAACAATGTCGGGCACATCGAGGCGTCCTGCTGGTCCGCCAAAGCCGCCTCCAAATGCTTCAAACAGGCGCCGGGCGCCATCTCCCACTGCGCGGTGGCACGCAGCAGAGTCCGCGTGATCGCCGCAAACAGCGCCGCGGCAACGCCGGTTCCATTGACGTCTCCGATCATGAACGCGAGATGAGTCTTATCGAGAAGGAAATAATCGAACAGGTCGCCACTCACACCTTTGGCGGGCGCCATGGCTGCGTGCAATTCAAAATCGTGACGCTCCGGGAAAGGAGGAAAAGTCCTCGGCATGGTCCACTGCTGGATGCGCGCCGCGACGTTCAGCTCATGCTGCAATGCGATCAAGTCGTCCTGCGTCTCGATGGACTTCTTTACTCGCGCGATATGCGCCAGTCCTTTGCGAATGGTGAGCTCAAAATCCGCGAAGTCGATGGGCTTGGTCAGGAAGTCGATGGCTCCGCGGTTCATCGCCGTCCGGATATTGGCCATGTCCCCATAGGCGGAAACAATCACCGTCTTCATCGGCTTTCCAAACTCGTTCAGCCGGCCCAGAAGCGTCAATCCGTCCATAACCGGCATATTAATGTCGGTCAGCACTAAATCGATTCCAGGCTCCCCGGCAAGGGTCTGGAGCGCTTCTTCTCCGTTGCGGCTAAAGAAAAACTCGAATTCGTTGTCGCGGATTTGCTGCCGCAACTTCTGCCGGACCAGAGACTCCATGTCCGGCTCATCGTCTACGACCAAAATCTGATAAGGCATCGGCGTGTGCGCAACCCCTACACTTCATTTCGGCCATTGCGGCCGCAGGATTAGCTGCGTAAATTCTGATGCCCTAGCAATCAGAACGGCCTATATCGGCCCGTCCGCGATGATCCGATCAACAAGTGCAGATATGCGTCCGGTCAACGTTCTTCCTACCCTCGACCCGCGTTTCGCGGCCGAGGCCGATCGTGAGCTCGCGCGACGATCGATTGTCGGCACCATGGCGTATGTTGTCCTGTTCCTGGTGCTAATGATGGTGACTCCTTACCGCCGGGATCATCCGGCGCTTATCGAAATCGCGGGTGCATTGCTTTGTGCTCTCGGAGTCAGCCGCCTGGCGATCGCGCTGCGGATGCGTGGAGGCGCCCCTTGGCGTCTGGCGTTCGAGATCGCCACCTATGCCTGCTCTCTTCTTTGGGGCCTATCGTGCGGGATGACTCTATTGCTGTACGGCGCGGGGTGGACGGGATTCCTAATGCTCCTGATGACGGCCGGCGTTATCAGTGGCGTACTGACCGCCCTGGCGCCGAACATCCGGATCTGCCGGGTGTATTTACTGACGATGCTCTCGCCGGCCATTCTATGGGGCGCGTTGCAGCGTAATTCGACCGGAGCAACCATCGCGATTGTGATCGGTCTCTATCTTCTTTATCAACTGGTGCAGGCGAATCAGCAATACGAATGGTATTGGTCCGGGGTGCAGGATCGGGCGTTGCTGGAATCGCAGGCGGCCGAACTGCGTGAAGCGAAGGAGACGGCGGATCTCGCCAACGACGCGAAGAGCCAATTCCTGGCCAATATGAGCCACGAACTCCGGACGCCGATGAACGCCATCATCGGCTATAGCGAAATGCTGGCCGAAGACGCCGTGGAACGCGGTCTGGAGCTGTTTGTTCGCGACCTGGACAAGATCAATACGGCCGGCAAGCAGTTGCTCGCTTTGATCAACGATATTCTCGATCTTTCGAAGATCGAGGCGGGCCGCATGGATCTTTATCTGGAGACGTTCGACATAGGCGAGATGCTGGCCGATATTTCGACGACCATGCAGCCGTTGCTGGACAAGAATTCGAATCAGTTGATTCTCGATCTGCCGCCGGGGATCGGAGGCATGCATGCGGACCTTACCAAGGTGCGCCAGATTCTATTCAATCTGCTGAGCAACGCCTCTAAGTTCACCAAGTCCGGTGAGATCCGGCTGGTGGTCCGCCGTCCGGTTACTGAGGGCAGAGAATGGATCGAACTGCAAGTGCAGGATTCGGGGATCGGCCTCACGCCCGAACAAGCCGCGAAGGTATTCGATTCCTTCACCCAGGCGGATGCATCGACCACCCGCAAATACGGCGGTACCGGCCTTGGTCTCACCATCACTCGGAAGTTCTGCGAAATGATGTCCGGCGATATCAGCGTCGAGAGCGAGGCCGGCAAAGGCGCCGTCTTCACGGTTCGGCTTCCGGCTCGCGTAGCCGACCAGACCCTTCCGCCGGCTTCGCTTCAGCAACTGGCGAGCGCAGTGGCTTCGAGCACTGAGCCGAGCGGCGTGGCAGGGTCCGTACTGGTGATTGATGACGATCCGGTGATCCAGGATTTGATGGGATCGTTTTTACACAAGGAAGGTTATCGGGTCACGGTGGCCGCGGGTGGGGAAGAGGGTTTGCGGCGCGCCCGGGAGCTGCAACCGGATGTGATCACGCTCGATGTCGCCATGCCCAGCATGGATGGTTGGAGCGTCCTCTCGGCTCTCAAAGCCGATCCGGAACTGGCGCGTATTCCCGTTATCATGCTCACCATGGTCGACAACAAGACCATGGGCTACGCACTGGGTGCGGCCGATTACATGACCAAACCCATCAACCGCGAGCGCCTGATCTCCGTAATTCGCAAATACAGCCGGCTTCGCGACCACCGAAACGTCCTGATTGTCGAGGACGATCCGGATACGCGGGACATTATCAAGAGCACGCTCGAAAAAGATGGATGGAAAGTCGAAACGGCCGAGAATGGCAAGATTGCGTTGGAGCGGATCGGCACCAAACTGCCGGCGCTGGTGCTGCTCGATCTAATGATGCCTGAGATGGACGGCTTGACGTTCCTCGAGCAATTCCGCCGCATTCCTCACGCTCTGGCCGTCCCGGTGATCGTACTTACCGCCAAGGATCTGACGTCTGAGGATCGCCGCCGGCTGAGCGGTTATGTCGAGAAGGTGGTTGGAAAAGGGTCAAAGACGGATTCCCTACTCAAGGAAGTTCGTGAGCTGGTGGCGCAAAGCATGGGTCATTTGCGTCGTTAGAATCGTCCATGTTTTCGCGAAGGCCGACGAGGGGCGTCGGCCGCGGACCGGGGGTCCGCCCCACAAGTTACTAAGCGTGGTACGCGCGAAGGCCTGTTTCTAAATTCATCGCCCCACAACTACGATCATGAAACTATCGGGCAGCGCCTGCGGACGACCCTTTTTGCCATCCGTTCCTTCTGTGGGCGGTCCGAATTCCGCGGCGGGCAAATAAAGCTTGTGGGTTTTCTGGTCGGAACCGATGGTGCGGGCGCCGCGCATGGTCTCGATCGTCGCGAGGGAGCCGTATTTGCCAGGCGACGTCTCCCCCACCATCGTCATGTTGGAGTCGCCTCCGTTGGCGCTGAACGCGTATCCATCATCGAAAGCGACGCCATCGGTACCGGCGCCCGTCGCCGCCGTCGCAATCACCTTTCCGGCGGCCGGATCGCTCACGACCATCATTTTATTGCCGCAGACCGAGAACAAATAGCCTTTCTTCGGATCGATGGCCAGACCGCTGGGACCATCGCAGGGCGCAATGGAGTAGCGCTTCGCCACCAGCGCGTTCCTGGCGTCGATCTCCACGATCTCGTTCGTGTCTTCGATGTTTGCATAAACGCGGCCTTTGCCATCGACCTGCGCAAATTCAGGCTTGCCACCCACCGGAATCGAGGCCGTGATCACGCTGCCGGTTTTTGCGTCGATGGCGGTCGCATCCTTACTGCGCCCGTTCAGGGTAAACACGCGACGCGTGACCGGCTCGTAAATGATCGCGTCGGGATTCTGGCCGGTCTTGATCTTTCCCGTCACCTGGAGCGTTTTCAGGTCAAACACAGTCACGTCGTTATCGCGGCCGTCACTTGTGAAGCCCTTGCCTAGATCATTCGCGATCGCGATTCCGTGTACGCCATTCGTTCCGGGAATGGAGCCGACCAGCTTATCGGTCGCCGTATCGATCACTTCTGTCTGGCTGTTGTGCGAAACGTAGAGGCGATGATTCCCGCTATCGACATAGACGTAATCCCATCCGCCGGTGCCCCCGATCTTGATCCTGGTCAGAACCTTGTACGTGGGAGGAGCCGCGAAGGCGCAGGCGGCGGCGATCAAGGCGAGTGTGGCTTTCATTTCAGTTTGCTCCTCTCGCGTGACGTAGCGTCAGCGAAGGTTGATAATACCGCAGAAATCTGAAGATTTCCTGAAGCGGGCTTTGCGCCGCGGGCGGGAAACACGACGTCGAATCGAGAGCCTACGCCCGGGGTGCTCTCTACCTCGATGGTCGCGCCGTGCGCCTCGGCGATGGTTTCGGCGAGGGACAGTCCAAGTCCGTGGCCCGGACCGGTGCGCGAGGGATCCCCTCGATAGAAGCGTTTGAAGATGTGCGGCCGGCTTTGATTGGCGATGCCCACACCGGAGTCCTCAAAAGAGACGCGGACCTGGGTCGAGCTGTTCGAGACCGTGACCCGCGCCCGTCCGCCCGGATGCGAATATTTGAACGCGTTATCGAGAAGCGCCAAAAACAAGCGGTGAAGAGCCGCTCTGTTCGCCGCGATGCTTGCGGCATCCTTACTGTAATGCACGTCGAGGCTGATCTGGCGCGGCTCCGTGAGGCTGGCCATCTGCGTACACACCTCGCGCACAACGTCATTGGCGTCCACCGGAGTGAGCGGCATTTCCGCGGCCCGAGTGTCGCTGCGGGCCAGCGTCAACAGGTCCTCTACCAACCCCGTCATGCGGCCGCTCTCGGCGACGATCTCTTCAAGCGAAGCACGATAAGCTTCCGCGGTGCGATCCTTGCGAAGCGCTACTTCGGCGGTGGCGCGGATCACGGCCAGCGGCGTACGCAGCTCGTGGGACGCGTCGGCGACGAATTGCGACAACGTTTTCACCGCGGATTCGAGTCTCGCGAACATCATGTTGAGAACTTCGCTGAGTCGCGCAATTTCATCCTTGGTATCCAGTACCGGCAAACGCTGCGAAAGGTTCTCGATTCCAATGGTCAGTGCCGACGCGGTGATGTCATCAACGGGTCTGAGAGCTCGACGGCTCATCCAGGCTCCTCCGGCGCATGCCGCTAAAATGACGATGGGCGTGAGACTCAGCAGCAGGATGCGGAGCAGCTGCAAAGTATGGAATGTTTCGGCAAGCGACGCCGCCGTTTCCAGGCGGAAGGTGGTGTCGCGGACCCTGAAATCGCGGCGCAGCGTCCTGGCGTCCACAACAGCAGCCCGCGATCCTGCCGGATAACGGAATATAAACCCGTCGCTCCCTTGCACCTGAATCGAGACGGAGGGCGGCAGGGCTTGGCAGAATTCCTTGAGCTCCCCGATCAGGTGACCCTTCGATTCCATGGCCGATTCCGCGATGAAATAGGATTGAAAGCGCGCGGACGTGCCTTCCAGTTCCCGGTCGATTTCATGCAGCATTCGTTGGCGCATCGAAAAGAAGAGCAATCCGCCAAATAGAGCAAGGGCCGCTGAAAGGACCGCCGCGTACCACAAGGTCAACCGGAAACGAATACTCATGGGGTGGCCTTCATCAAGTATCCAAACCCGCGAACGGTGTGGATAAGCTTGGGCTCCCGCGTGTCCACCTTCAGCCGCAACAGCCGCATGAATACCTCGACGGTATTGGCCGTGACATCGCTGCCGAATCCCCACACCGACTCCAGAATTGCATCGCGGCTCACCGCTCGTCCGGCGTGGCGCATCAACAGCTCGAGCAGCATGTACTCGCGGGGAGTGAGGTTGATGATCTGGCCGGCGCGCATGACTTCTCGGCAGGCTGTATCGAGGCGCAGATCGGCGATCTGGAGCACGACGCCCCGCGGAATGGATCCGCGTCTGCTCACGGCGCGAATTCGCGCGAGAAATACTTCGATCGAGAAGGGCTTCGTCAAATAGTCATCAGCGCCGGCGTCAAGTCCCTTCACAACGTCGGTGGGAGCATCGCGAGCGGTCAGCATCAGCAGAGGCGCCTGCATTCGCGAGGCTCGCAGCTTTCGCGCGATGGCGATCCCGTCCATGGTGGGCAGCATCACATCGAGCACGATTACATCGAACTGCGCGCTTAGTGCTACCTCGTAGCCCTCCCTGCCATCATGCGCGACGACAACCTGATGACCCTCTTCTCCCAGTGTTTGCGCAAGTAGCCGAGCCAGGCGAGGTTCATCCTCGACGATGAGGATTCGCATCGTTCCATGATCGTACCAGAGCCGCCTGAAGATCTCCTGAAGAAACGTTCTTCCCGGCAGAATTTTGGCGTAGCGCCAAAAACTTGCCGTCTCGATTTCATTGTCTTGTGGAACATAGCTCTGGCTGACGGATTGCAAGGGAGTGTGTTTATGAGCATTTCCGAAATCTCCGGCGCGGCTCCCGTTCCCTTGCCCACGCCGGTCCCCGCGTCTGCCGGGACATCTTCCACGGGGGGCACCGAGCAATCGCTGCTCAGTGCCTTAGAGGCAAGCTCGCCGGGCATCTCGCCGACGGCGATTTTTCTCATCCAATTGGAGCAACTTCAGAAAGAGAATCCCGTAGAGTACGCAAAAGTGGCGGCCAGCATCTCTACGCAACTGCAAACCGACGCGAAAACGGCAGCCGTCGACGGAAACCCGACACAGGCCAATAAACTGGACCAGCTTGCCACGGTGTTTGATGCGTCGTCGCAATCCGGTCAGCTTCCGACGGTGGACGCTCTGCACGATGCGGGACTATCGCGGCATCATTTTCACGGGCATGACTCCCCGCAGGCGGCCGCTCCCACACCCGCGGTCGCGCCGGCCAGCGACAGCATCGAGTCGATTGTAGCCAGTGAAGTCTCGAACGCGATCAGCTCGCTGAATTCGTAATCCGCACCAACCGGCGTCCGAGCAGGGAACGCGCCGCGGCGAGGACGGCAGGCTCATCCACATCGAGATCGCCAAAGATTTTGACTAGATCGGCCACGGCGGTGCCTTCGTCCATTCGATCCAGCACTTCCCGCTCGAGCGAATCAAGCCGATGTTCGATCGTCAAGGCTTGGCCCATCAAAGTTGCCTTGGTTTTTGCACACAAATCGCTGCCAAGCACTCGTGCATTGAGAAGCGCGATGGGTCCGGCGCGGGTCAGCCGGCTGTGCCTGAGGGCTTGCTCACAATCGACATGCCGTATCATGCGTTCGGCGAGAAAAGCGGCATCGATCTCGGCTCCCGCGGCGCGGCGTGGAGGCGGCGATTCCTCCATACGCTCCCAAGGCGTACCGCTGCTCCACTCAAAGGAAATGATCAGCGAGACCACCCGGACGTAGCCCTGCGCCCGCAGATTGCCGGCCCACTGTTCGATCGAATCGAGAAAGGACTGGAACTCATTTCCTTTGGCGTGTCCGATGGCGTATTTCACAGCGGTGTGTTCCGCCACGCGGAGGATATGGATGTCCATCGGAGCCCCATTCAGCCAGTCGCGCAAACGATGGACCAGCGGCTCCTGGTCGCGTTCCCCGAGCTCGGTCACGATCTGCGCCATCCCGCCCGAAGCGAGGTGATGCGGCAAGCCGGCAACGATTCGCTTCTGGATGTCTTCTCCCGAATGGCCTCCGTCACGGAACCGGAGGGTATTGAGCGGGGAGGGCACAAACGGCGGATTCGCTGTGATCAGGTCAAAACATTGGCCGCGCACAGCTTCGAACAGATCGCCCACCGCAACTTCCAGGTTGGCGATGCCCGAAGCCTGGGCGTTGAAGCGGGTACAGCGGGCCGCGCGAGGATTGATATCGATGGCGAATACCTGGTGGGCGTGAGTGGAGGCGAGCAGCGCATGAATGCCGGAGCCGGTACACAGGTCGAGCGCGGTGCGAAACGGCCGTCGTGTGGTACAGCGCGCCAGATGGCGGCTATCGAGGCCGACACCCATCACCTGATCGTAGGGAACCGACGCATACCCCGGATGGGGAAGTTCGGGCCACGCGTGATCCGAAAAGATTAGCCGGTCGCCAACGGGATAGAGCGAAGCGCGAGCCCGTGCGAACCCCGCCTCATCGATGGCGAGAAGTCCTGCGCGGATCAGCACAGCGCGTTCGGATCGGGCGAACAAGCGGTTTAGTTCGTGCGCCGGCAAAGTCCCTTGCAGCAGGAACAGATCGATCGCGAGCGCCAGCGGATCGCGGCCTGCCAAATACTGCGAGCGGTATATCGACACCAGACGCCACTGAAGATCGGCAAGATCCTCTAAACCAAGGCGCTTTCCCACTAAACTCTCAGAGTATCCGGCGCCGGCGAGTTTCGATAGGACGCCGCGAAGTCCCGGTACATCGGCAGGGTCGACCAGGAAACTGGCGGGCTCGGTCACATTTCTGAAGTACCGCGAGGCGAGATTTTGTCTCCAATTAATTTGCGCGATTATGCCTCGTTAAGGCTCGATCCATGTGCATAATGACGACATTATGCCCCTTTTTTGGTTGGCTGTGCTCCTCACGGGCGCCGGGACGGGTGTGGCTGCGGCGGCGCTGACTCGGCTGCTGGTAGTGGTGCAGCGTCTGATGTGGCACGGCTCAGGCATCGATCTTTTGGACGCCGCCGGGAAGGCCGGAGCGTGGCGGCACATTCTTGTTTTGCTCGGCGCGGGAGTCGTGACCGGCGTCGGGCAGATCATTCTGAGGCGCCTTTCGAGCGGCAACGGAATCGATACGACTGCCGCTATCTGGTTCCATGCAGGGCGTTTACCTGCCTTGCGCACTTTGGGCAGCGCTGTGCTTTCGGTCATCATCGTCGGCATGGGCGCGGCGCTGGGCCGGGAGGGCGCGCCGAAGCAAGCGGGCGCGGTAATCGCCAACTTCTTTTCAGACCGGGTTCGTTTGTCCGACGAACAACGCCGTCTTTTGGTGGCCTGCGGCTCAGGCGCTGGAATGGCCGCCGCCTATGGCGTCCCGTTGGGCGGCGCGCTGTTCTCATTGGAAGTAATGCGCGGGGTGTTGGCGCTGCGGTATGTGCTGCCGGCGATTTTCGCATCGGTCGTAGCTACCGCAGTGTCCTGGTTGGTGTTACCTGATGCGCCGACCTACCTCATTCCGGCTTATGCCAGCTCCATGTCGAGCATTATCTGGGCACTCATCGCCGGCCCGATTGCGGGCGTTGTTTCGGTGTTTTATGTTCGTGCAATCACATGGGCCGATCGCAACAAGCCTGAGGGTTGGCGCCGGCTGGCCGCGCCGGTGGTGGTCTTAGGGCTGCTGGGCGCGGCCTCGATTCCATTCCCGCAATTGCTTGGCAATGGCAAGGACATTTCGCAACTCGCGTTCACCAACCAGGTAGCGCCGCCGTTGCTGCTGATCCTGCTTGCGCTGCGGCCTTTGGCGACCGTGATGTGCGTGCGCAGCGGCGCTCCGGGCGGCTTGTTCACGCCATCTTTAACAGTCGGCGCATTGCTCGGCGCGGTGCTCGGACACGTCTGGTCCTGGATCTGGCCCGGTGTGCCGCCCGGGCTATTCGCTGTGCTGGGCGCGGCGGCGGTGCTCGCGGCAACTACCCAAGGTCCGATCTCGACTGTGGTTCTCATGATGGAACTCACCGGACGGGACCGGTCGTTTATCCTGCCGCTGCTTCTGGCGGTCGTTACCGCTACGCTTGTCGCACGGGCCATCGAACCGCGCTCTATCTACGACGCCCGTTTGACCGACGAGGAGGTCGAGGCGCGCCGGAAGTTGCGCGAACTGCCGGCGAGCTAATTTCCTTTCGGGAAATGCGCTTCGTACCAGCGGATGGAGCGCTCGATGAAGTCCACGTTGTGATGCGACTCCCGGACGCCGTGACCTTCGCGAGGATAGCGGACCATGATCGTCTCGACGCCCACGTCTTTGAGCGCGATGTAATATTGCTCAGCTTCGGCGATCGGAACATCGGGGTCGTTTTCACCGTGCACCATCATCGTCGGCGTGACGACGTTTCCGACATGCTTCAACGCGGAGCGTTCCCAGAGAATATCCATTAAATTACCCTGATGCGGATAGGCACCCCATTCCATGGCTTCGTATTGGTTGTAATACGTCATGTAGTTGTAGCTGATGATGTTGGTGATTGCGGCGGTGGGAATGGCCGCTTTGAACATGTGCGTCTGGGTGATCAGCCATGCGCTCAACTGGCCTCCGTAGCTGGTGCCTTCTATGCCGAGCCGGTTCTGATCGATCCATGTATAACGGCGCAGCGCGGCGTTCACGCCGTAGAGCACGTCCATCCCTTCATTCCCGTTCTGATCGGCGAAAACGGCGTCGGCGAAAGCCTGGCCGTAGCCTGTGGATCCACGGTAATTGATCATGATCGTGGCCCATCCATGCGCCGCGTAGACCTGGTTCTTGAAATTGAACGCCGGTCCTTGCTGGCCGTGCGGACCGCCGTGGATATTGACGATCAGAGGATATTTTTTATCGGCGCGAAAATCCGCTGGGTAAGTCAGGAACGCTTCGACCGTCCATTTATTGTCGTTGCTGATGAAGCTGAATGCCTCGACGGGCTCGACAGTTTTGCCGGCCAGCGCATCATGATTCAAGTCGGTAAGCTGCCGGGCTGGACCGTCGCCGGATTTGAGATACAGCTCCGCTTGATCGGATGGCGTCGACAGCGTATAGGCCAGCAGGTCGCCGTGCGCGGAAAACGACGCCACGCTTCCACGCTCCTTCACCACGGCTTCCGGTTTGCCGCCGGATGCCGAGGCCCGGTATAAATGTACTTCGCCGCGCTCCTGGGCGGTGAAATAAATCCAGCGTCCGTCGTTTGAAAATTGAGGTTCGCCCTGGCGGGCATCCAGATCTTTACCCACTTCGCGGCGATTCTTTCCGTTCGAATCCATCACCCAGACGTGGGTATCTTCCATGGTGGTTTCGCGATCGGTGAGGCCGCGCTTGGTGGCTTCATAGATGATGGTTTTTCCATCCGGAGAATAGTGCGGCCGATATTCGGCGTTCTCAGTGGCCGTCACCTGCCGGGTTTCACCAGTAGTCGGATCGAGCGTGAATAGATCGTAGTTGAAATACTGGTCATCATCTTGCGCGCGGTTCGAAATGTAGGCGATCTCTTTGCCTCCGGGCGACCAATGGATGGAGTGCTCATAATGGTCGCCGCTGGTCAACTGGCGCGATTTTCCGCTGGCCACATCGACCACGAAAATGTGAAGGCGCTTGTTGTCGTTAAAATGGGTATTTCCTTCTCCCGCGTCGGGCTTGTAAAGGTAACGCGTGATGACAATGGGATCTCCGGTGGCGTCGGCGGTTTCGGGGCCCGGCGTAGCGGAGACGTATGCGATCTGCTTGCTATCGGGCGACCATGTGGTGGTCTTGCCGGTGCTGGGAAGCGGGGCGTTGGTGCCCTCCAAAGGGCCAAGATATTTCTTACCGCTGCCATCGGGATACGCGACCAGCAATCCGGATTGACTGCCCAATTTTCCGGAATAAGAAATCCAATTTCCATCGGGCGACCACTCGGGATTTGCGGAAGGCTCATCGCCAGCGCTCAGGCAAATGGATTTTCCGTCGGCCAGCGTCATGATCCAGACCTGCCCGAAGGGGCGCCGGTTCGAATCGTTGCGCGTGACCGCATAGGCGAGGCGGGCTCCGTCCGGCGAGAATTGCACGGCTCCCACGGAGCGAAGTTTCAAGAAATCGGTCGATTGAAATCCTGACGAAAGGGCGAGCGCAGTGCATCCGGCCAAGGCAAATAAAATTTTGTGCATTGGAGCCACACTATCGGGCGCCGAGGGCTGTCGTCAAGCCCTAACGGCAATCCGCGCACGCAAACACAGCGACGTTTTCCGTGCGTGCGGCGAGTTGCAGCCAGGAAGGCGCTACGCCGGAAGCCAGATTACTCAGAAACGGGATCGCTTGCTGCTCCGGAACGGCGTCGGCGGAGAGGTTCGGATAGACCACCAAGTAACGCGCATGAAACCGTTTCATGAGCGCCGCGAACGCCGCGTCGTCCGTTTGGCGATCGCTGAAGGCGGGATCGATCAAGGCAACAACGGGCCGCTTCACGATGTAATGCAATGCCTGGCCGTTTACCGCAACGATGGTTTCTGACGCTGCCACATGAGTCTCCAGCCAACGGCGCATGGAAACGCCGGGCTCCGGTTGCTGGGCTAAGATCGCCCGTTCGGCGTCGGGACGCGAAACAGACGCGGGAAGCACGCTGCGGCTTTGGATAACCAGGGCTGCCAGGATGAATATCGAGAACGCGGCCAGTTCCACGCGCTGCCTTGGCATGAGAACGACTGCGCCTGCGACGAGCAGCAGCGGATAAACGGGTAGGTTATAACGCAGCATATCGCTGGCAATCGTTTGCATGGAAGCCAGCGCGACCCCGGATAGGAACGCGGCGATAAACATGGCCATCCAGAACAATGCCGTGAAAGGACGAGGAGACCGCGATCTGGCGGCGAGGACGAATACGGCAAGCAACGACAGGACCGCGATCAGAGCCAAGGCGTCGAATCGCGCCGGTGCGTTGGCGCCGAATATCAGATGATAGATCGACTTCACCGTTTCGACAATCGCGAACCGGAGGGTGTGGTGGTGGCCGGACTGGAATCCTCCCCTCCACGATCCTTCATTAATGATGTTATGAACCGGAATGGGAGCCGCCAACAGCAACGCGGCCGCGATGCCTCCCACGGCCCAAAGACGGGACTCCGTGGTGCGCCAGGCACGCCACAGAAGGTACAGGATTGCCACTGGGATCACGAACAATCCGGCGTATTTCATCCAATAAGATAGTGCCGCGGCGATCCCAATCGCGACGAGGCCGAATCGGCCGGAGCCATCGCTCTGAACGTCTCTTACAACCAGCGCGGCGGTGACGCATAACACCGCGGTCAACGCCGCATCGGCTTGGACCTGCGCCGCATAGGAGAGCGCGAGGTCGCTGGTCAGCCAGAGAAGGCTGATCAGGACCATCGCTACAGGTCCAGCTCCGAGCCGCAGTCCCATATCCCACGTCGCCCACAGAGTCACCAGGAAAGCCAGCGCGGAGATCATGTAACCAGCGATGTCAGGCGCGAATCCCAGGAAGGAGATGCCGGCGACCAGGATCGGGTAGCCGGGCGCAAAATGTGTAAACGGCACCGGAAAGCTGCCCCGCGCCACTTGCTCATCGAAGTGGGCCACGGTGGTGCAGAGGCACTGGCCGCTGCGCAAATGTTCCGCCGCGTCAAGATATTGCACGCCGTCGTTCGATACAAAAGGAACTCGCATGAATCCATGCGAGAGCCACAGTGCCAGCAGGCCCGCCAGCAAAGGGAACAGCATCCAGCGGTTCATAAACGGCGGTCTGGCTGCGCCACAACTAGCGTTTGTCCCATGTTATAGGTGACCGGAACTTTTCCCAATCCGATCGCCGTCACCATTTTCGAGGCCACCTTCGCGGGCGGCACCAATGCGCCGGCCCTTTCAAGGACATATCCGAATTGAAGCTGCTGCCAGTGCGGACGAATATAGGAAATGGCAAAGCCGGCTTTTTCAAGCTGCCTGCGAATGGTCCGGCGATTGTAATACAGCAAATGCACGCTCAGCCAGAAAGGCCATTTCCAGCCCAGCATTTTCGCCATGAAGCTGCCGGCATCGGGATAGTTGACCCACAAATAACCATCCGGCTTGAGCAGCGAATGAATGGTGCGCAGCACCGCATCGGGATCCGGAACGTGTTCCAAAACGTCCCACAGGCTGATCACGTCGAAGCTATGATCGGGAAACATGCCATCGGTCAGAATACCCTGCCTCACATCGCAGCCATATTCACGGCTGGCGAAATCGCTGAGCCAGCGGCTGGGTTCCACGCCCGATACTTCGAAACCAGCGGCGCGCGCAGCCACTAGAAATGCACCGCCTGCGCAACCTACGTCGAGCAGTTTCTTTCCGGCTGGATTGAGGCCGGTTTTCTTGAGGATCGATCGAACACTGCTCGAAAAGGTGGAAATTCGCTGCTGATTTTGTTCGACGAAAACCGGGTCGACCACTTCTTCATACCCGCTCTGGATCAGGCTGGCCTCCAGGCGCGGATGAACATAAATCATTCCACAGGGACGGCAGCGCACCACCTGATCCAGCAGTTGATGGTCGCTTGAGGCGCGATAAACCGTCTGCAATTGCGCCACGCTGAAATCGGGCGGATAACCGGCCTTCCGCAGCACGTCGAAATCCTTGCCGCCGCAGACCGGACAATTCACTTCCAGAAAAGGGTAGGCGGCTCTTGCGCTAGTTGACATAACGATATTTAAGAAGCGTCCAGACGGCGATTAGTCCATCGCGCGGTCTAATTTTTTTGCCGGCTTCCTCACTGCGCGGAAAATAGGCGATCGGCACTTCCTTAATCCGCAGCCCTCCGCGGATCAGTTTAGCGGTAATTTCATGATCTGTCTCGAAACCATGGGTGCGCAACGTCATCGCTTTCACCGCGCCAGCCGGATAGAGTTTATAAGCAGTCAGCGTATCGGTGATCCATCGGCCGTAGAGCAGCAGCGTCCAGAAGGTCAAAAGGACGCCGGCCAGCCAGGGGCCGAAACCCTGCTCCTGATGCCTGCCGGGGAATAATTTCATTCCGCCATGTTGTCGCTGATACAAAGTCCGGCTTCCGTAAATCACGTCGGCATCGGGCGCCAGTGCGCGGAGCAATAATAGATAGTCGTCGGGATCATATTCGAGATCGGCGTCCTGCACCAGCACGTAATCTCCGGTGGATTCGCGGATGCCGCGCTGCACCGCTTTGCCTTTCCCCTGATTCGGTACCTGCGTAAATAATTTGACGCCAGGAAATGCCGCGGCAATCTCGCCGGTTTTGTCCTTGGATCCGTCGTCGACGACGATAATCTCCTTCTCAAAGCCCAGCGATTCGGTGGGAACCTTGGCGACGCGCTCCAGCAGCGTTCCAATGAACTGGGCTTCGTTATAAGCGGGAATGACAATCGAAAGCAGAGGCATGAATTAGCGGCCGGCGCCGGCTCCAATAGAGTCGTCGGCAATCTTCGCAGTGGAGCCAGCCGGCGGCGGGAAAAGCCGGTATCGGAACAAGGTGCTGAGCGCGGAAAGGCCATCGCGCAGAGTGATTTTCTTTCCGGCGTGGCGCGTGCGCGGACTATAATCGACCGGTAATTCGAGGATATATTCGTGCATTAATCCGAGTTTCGACGATATTTCCGTATCCAGATCGCGCCCGTTCCCAGTTAGCTGGAGGCTGCGCAGCAACTGCGCGTCGAAGGCCTTCACACTGGTCAGAACATCGCTAATGTAGCGATTATAAAGCAGTAAAGCGACAATACTGAGAAGCATTCCGCCATATTTACTGCTCAAATATAGCCCCCACTGGCCGGAGTAAACAGATTTCAACTGCCGGGAGAAATCGCGAACCTTGATCGCCCGCGTGCCGAATACGGCGCGAAAGCGGGATTGCACGATCGCCGCCACCAGAGAATAAAGGTCCTCGGTGCGATATTCCCGGTCCGCCGGAAAGAACGCGATGATGCTGCCCCGCGCTTTTTCTATTCCGACGCGCAGCGCCGCGCCGCGCCCCGCATGGTCAGGACTGCTGAAAACGCGCACGCTGCGCACGGATCGGGCAATTTCACTGGACCCGTCGCGCGATCCTCCGTCGACGACGATGATCTCTTTGGTCATATTGAAAGCCTGAAAATCGACCACCAGCAGGGATTTCAGGACTTCCTCAATGGTCGCGGCCTCATCCAGCATCGGAACCACGATCGATACCATGTGCTGAATCCGCTCCAGCTCGATATCGATGCGCGACTGCACGATCTGGCGCAGCTCATCCATCACAAAACCGCCCGAATGCATCCCTTCCTGCGATTCCCAATCGCGCAGACGCACGCTATCCACCGGGAACATGAATTTCGCCGGATCGAACGGAATATCGCCCGCCCGCGCCGCTCCTTCGGAATTCTGCACAAAAAAATGACTGACGCAGTCCTTCCATTCGACATTCGCTTCGCTGTCGCGCCGCATCGCGTTCAGGAACTTGCGCGCCAGATCGTTGATGTCGTCTTCCTGGATGTCGAAATCCCGCGTGATGTTGCCGATGAAAACCTTGTCGGCATCTTTATTGGCGGCGATCGCTTCGGCGATTCCTTCGGTTAAATAGGACGGAAACAGAGAGGAGTGCTGCGTGCCGGGTCCATAAATGATCACATCCGCCCCGGCGATCGCTTCGGCGGCCGCGGCATTGATATAAGGCCTGCGCGAAGCCTCCTGAATCACCGAAACCCAGCCCTGCGCCGGTTCCGCCGCACCTTCGATTTCAGACAGATATTTTTTCCCGTCGACCAGATACAACCGTGCGATCTTGGCCGAACTTTGCGCAGCCACAATATCGGCTTCGCCCAGCACCACCGTGCCGTCTTCCTTTTCGGCGATCAGAAAAAGATTCTCGCCCTGGGTGACGTTGAGCAGTGCGTCCGGCGCGACTTCATAGAACCTGCTGAAAGCCTCGATGGCGCGGTTGAAATCGCTCTCCTGCTGCAAATAGCAGCCCGCGAATAGTAGATTTCCCAAAGCACAATCGGTGAAGTCGAATTTCTGAACCGCGCTTTCGTAATAGGCAAGGAAACTTTTCAAAAAGGAGCGGAATCCATCCGCCTGCTGCACCGAAATCCGGCCGAATGGCTCCCGCAATTTTAGAGGCAGATCCGCCAGATTGCCCGCCACAATCGCGCCCAGCAGATGCAGCGCATCCTCGCTTGAGATTCCCACCGGAAGCCGGTAATCGGACAGATACTGTAGGCTCACCTGACTCCGCTCGGTCACCGGCATCAGACGATTGATATTCTTCCGCACGTCGGACGGCCCCAGCATAGTCGGGATGAATCGACGCAGCCTGCCGGTCGAATGGCCGTCGTCATAGGCGTTGATCAGAATGCGGAGACGGATCTGCGAATGGCGAAGCAGCGATTCGACGATGCTCCTGGTCCCGCTCCCGCCGGAGAACAGGACCACGTTAATATGCTTCCTGCCCTGCGCCGCGCTCAAGTTCTCCTCCGCAGAAACGGCTCCAGCCGCTCGCCGTCCGCCCGCGAGTTCACTCCGATGGTCTCCTCGAAATCCATCAGGCGCGGCGTCAGGACATGATACCCCGCCGCGACCGCGAACGGAACCACCGGCAGCAGATTGAATTCGCCCGTTTGCTTGCCGAGCGAAGCATCGGAGCCGCGCACCTCCCCTAGCAGACGGCGCAGCACGTCACTGCGAAAACAGAAAAATCCGGTATCGCTCTCGCCTGTCGGCGGCATCGAATCGCCTTCACGGGCCTGAAGAAGCCGCACGATCCGGCCTTCTTCATCGCGCTCGAAATGAATGTACGGCGATTCGCGAAACACCGTCGGAACCGTGATGTCCGGCGCAATCGACCCCTGATGGAGCCGGAAAATCGCGTCCACCGAAGCCGGGCGAACAGCAACCTGATCTCCCCACAAGACAGCCGTATGGGAGGTGTCCACTTCGGCGAGCCCGATGCCCACAGCATCGCCCATGCCGCTCGCGTTCGATTGAATCGCCACACGGCAACAGCCAGCGGCGAGTCTCTCAATTTCTGCTTCGACCGGCCCCTGCCCCAGGCTCAGATCCAGGTCTTCATGCAGCTGCTGGACCGGTGCTGCGACGAGCGGGAGGGGGAGGGCCAGCGGCTCCGGGCTTTCGGAAATCGTCCTCGTCCCCGAAACGCAAACGGCCCGGCGTTTCTACAGCGCCATAGTCTTCTCGTCTGCACACCACAATTCAGTAGCAGGCCCCTTCCGCAGAAACAGCGGCAAGGCCGCGCG
>JBEKPC010000006.1:0-69927 GCA_049521155.1 Bryobacteraceae bacterium | reverse complement strand
CGATATCGAGGGTTTGCTTTTTCCAGTGGATTTCGTATTCTCTCAAAACTGCGAGCCCGGCTGGTTCGACCACCATGGCGCATTCCCTACCATTTCAAATACTTAGAAATTGAATTGGTAAAAATCGAATCGCGATTGGTAAAAGTCGCCGCATTTCTGATTTCCTCTCGGGATAGAATTCTTCCTTTCCTGATCGACTTCGGGCATTGAGATTGCTACGGAATGGGCTGGAGTTGTAATCATGCGATGGATATCCCTTATATTGATTTTGGTCGCTTTTAGGCCGGCGAATGCTGTCACTGAACTCGACTCGACCGCTGCGCAAAAGCTCTACTCCGCCTTCCTGATCGCGAGTAATAAAATGAGTTGGGCCGATCGCCCGACAAATTACTTCGCTGAGCGTTTATCCCAGCAGGCTTCTGAAGCGGATCCAAATCTTCAGCGCTATTTAGAGGCTACAACTACGGTTCCTTCAACACATCCCATGGTGGTGGACCTGGTTGAGCGCCTGACTGCATCGGCGCACTCCGATTCTGAGAAATTATTCTTAATCCATAATTTTGTGGTCTGGAGAATGACCCACACGGCATTCTTTTTTAAACCTCTTGCGACCAAAATAAGTATGGCTTCTCGAAAAGGCCGGCTCTACCAATGTATTCATCATGCAGGTGAGGGAAATGCCTGGATTAAACCTCCAGAGGTCTGCGGGCTTTTCGAAGATATCGACGTGGGCGACGCCTGCCCTGGTTGTATCGGCGAAGACTGCGGCCAGATAATTATTCTCGTGAGAGCGGAGGACGCCAGCGTTCATCGCGGTGCCGGGGGTCACGATGCGGGTGACTTCGCGGCGAACGAGTTTTTTACCGGCTCCAGCTTCTTCCATCTGATCGCAGATGGCGACGCGGTAGCCTTTTTGGATCAAGCGGGCGATGTAGCCTTCAGAGGCGTGATAAGGGACGCCGCACATCGGAATGGGCTGGCCTTTTTCCTTGTTGCGGGCGGTGAGGGTGATTTCAAGTTCGCGTGCAGCGGTGATGGCATCGTCGAAAAAGAGTTCGTAGAAATCGCCGAGGCGGAAGAGCAGCAAGGCGTTGGGGACTTGCTGCTTGATGCCGTGATACTGCCGCATGAGCGGGGTTTCAGGGACGGGGATCATTTAGAGCAAACACATCAGGCGTAGATTCCTCGCAGTTTAATCGCGTAGGCTACGCGGTCGAGCGCTAGCATATAGGCGGCGGTGCGATTGTTGACGCCGTGTTTTTCGGCGTAGGCGACTACGTCCTGGAAGCTATTGATCATGATTTCTTCCAGACGGTCGTTCACCATTTGCTCGTTCCAGAAGTAGCCCTGACGATCCTGCACCCATTCGAAATAGGACACTGTGACGCCGCCGGCGTTGGCTAGAATATCGGGGATCACGAAGATGCCTTTGTCGGCGAGGATCGAATCGGCGACGTGCGTGGTGGGTCCGTTGGCGCCTTCGCAGAGGATTTTCGTACGCAGGCGATGGGCGTTCTCGGAGGTGATGACATTCTCCTTGGCGGCGGGAATGAGCACGTCGGTTTCGAGGAACATGGCGTCGGTTTTATCGATCGCTTCGCCGCCCGGAAAGCCGGTGATGGATCCGGTTTCATTGCGATGCTTCAGGAGCGCGGGGATATCGAGGCCCTCGGCGTTATAAACGGCGCCATCGTATTCAATAATGCAGACGATTTTGAAGCCGGCGCGGGACATGAGCTTGGCGGCCATTCCGCCAACGTTTCCAAAGCCTTGAATCACCACGCGGGTCGCGGAACGCTCCAGGCCGAGTTTGCGCAGAGCCTGCTCCGTGACGATCATGCATCCGCGGCCGGTGGCTTCGGCGCGGCCTTTCGATCCTCCCAGGTTGATCGGCTTGCCGGTGACCACAGCCGTTTGCGTATGGCGGGCGTGCATGGAATAGGTGTCCATGATCCAGGCCATGGTCTGCTCATTGGTGTTCATATCGGGCGCGGGGACGTCTTTTTCGGGTCCGATGAAGTCGAACAGCTCCGCGGTGTAGCGGCGAGTGATGCGCTCGATTTCAGAGGGCGACATCAGGCTGGGATCGCAGATCACGCCGCCTTTCCCGCCGCCGAAAGGCAGATTCGTGACCGCGCATTTCCAGGTCATCCAAGCGGCGAGGGCGCGAACTTCATCGAGCGTGACGTCGGGTGCATAGCGAATGCCGCCTTTGGCAGGACCGCGGGCGATGGAATGCTGGACACGATAACCGGTGAAGACTTCGAGGCGGCCATCGTCCAGGGCGATGGGGATATGGACGATAATTTCGCGGGAAGGACTGCGCAAAACCTTTTGCATTCCTTCGTCAAGACCGAGGCGGGCGGCGGCTTCGTCGAAGCGAGCTTCGGCGGAAAATTTCGGATTAAATTCGGATTCGAGGGTCGACGGCATGGTCGCTTCGAGGATCATATTGAGTGGTTTCTCCAATTTAATTATCCGATATGTTCACGCGCTAAGGACGCAGAAGGGTCAAAGCGTCGACCTCCTTTTTATGGAGGTCGGAGCCGGTCTTGATAATGTCGCCGAATTCCAGGTACGGGTCGGCCGCGGCGGTGTAGGCAGGCCACGCGGGTAGGCCTCCGCCATTGGGATTTCCAGTGGCGGCGAAGCGCAGCCAGGCGCCAGACATGGCTTTGGCTAAATCGCTGGTGGGGTCCGTCGCGAAGACGAAGGGGACCTCGGAGGTGTGGAAGGCCCCCAGTGGACCGGTGGTGTGGGTGAAATGATACACGAACGTCTTGGCGTTAACCGGAGCCTGAAGGCGGGCGAGGGAACGGGCGGAGGCGATCATATAATCTGTGGTGATGCGGCTGGCGGCGGAATGAAACTGCGTTTCGTCCGAGGCGGGATAGAGAGTGAACAGCGTCGCGGCGGCGGCCGGATTCTGGTGTTCGACGTAAGCCCGATAATCGGCGGCGGTTTTGAGCGGCAGATCCCTGGTAAAGACCGAGCCTTCATCGGCGTTGCTGCCGGCGATGAGTGGCACGTTGGCTTGGGATCCCGCTGCAAAGATCTGGGCTGGACTCTGCGGAATGACCCAGCCATCGATGACCGGCTCGAAAGCGCCGCTGCTGGCCATGATTTCCTCGGTGGAACGAAGGCGGAGTGCGGTTATATCTGTTCCGAAAATTTTGACGCCCGCTTGTTCAGCGGCGGCGCGGCCCACTTCAAAGGGAGGAAACATGGCGCCGCTTTCGACAATGGCCCGGTGAAACAGGCCTTTGGCAAGGGGCGAAGTCATCAGCCAGGCGACGTTGTTGGCTCCAGCCGATACGCCGACGATGGTGACGTTCTGCGGATCGCCGCCGAATTTATCGATATTGCGATGCACCCATAACAGCGCGGCGACTTGATCGAGAAGTCCATAGTTGCCGGAGGAGCCTCGCAACGATTCTTTGGAGAGCGAAGGGAGCGCGAGGAAGCCGAAAGCCCCTAGGCGGTAATTAATCGTCACGACGACCGCGCCCAGATGCGCCAGCGCGGAGCCATCCACCATGGAGCCTGAGCCGGCGACGTCGCCTCCATAATGAATCCAGAAAAAAACGGGGCGCCGCTCCGAGGTCGCCTTCGCGGCGGTCCAGACGTTGAGGGTGAGGCAATCCTCGCTGGTGTTATCGAATTTAATGCCGTACCGTTTTTCGAGGATAGGAGGCTGGGGGCAGGCAGCTCCAAAGTCCTTCGCGCTGCGTATTCCGTTCCACGGGGCGATAGTGTGCGCAGGTTTCCAACGCAGGGGTCCGGTGGGCGCGGCGACGTAGGGAATGCCTTTAAACGAGGCGACTCCATTAGCTTCCGTGCCGGCGATTTTTCCGGAGTCGAGCAGAACCCGGCTATCGATTGCCAAAAGCGCGAGCAGAAAAAGCGGCATCTAGGTATGATAAGCGTTTCATGGCACCGATTCCTCATCATCAACAACAGGCTCTGGTAGAGCGCTTGATCAACGCTTGCGGCGGCGGATACTCACCTGAGGTTCGCAGGCGGTATTACATTTCGGGTCCGCAATGGGCGGCGGCTTACGAAGGGCACGCGCTGTTTCACGCGCCGACGCGGGAGCCGGTGGGATTCGAGAAAGTGATTGAAGAGTACGCGAAGATCGGCATCGGGCACTGGACCACGCACGATACCGACGTGATCCCGACGGCGGGGCTCTTCAAGGATGAACAGGAGCAGATTGTTGCGCGGATCAAAGCTTCGCTGGGCAAGGACGGCCTGCAATGTTCGATGGTGACGACGGAGACGTTTCATCACGCGGTGTGGGCGGCAAGTCCGGCGGCGGAGGCTCCGGAAGTGCGCGCGTATGCGGCCCGGCGGTTGGCAAATACGGTGAAGATCGGGCATCAGTTGGGTGCGGAATTCGCGGTCTATTGGCCGGGATCGCTGGGATATTTCGTGCAAGGCGCGGTGGAGGAGACGGAAACGTTGCGTTGGTACGCGGAGGGTCTTAACGCTGCGTGCGAGGCGGATATCAAAATCGCGAAGGAGTTCGGACGGCCGACGCTGAAGCATTGCATGGAGGCGAAGCCGTTTGAACCGCAGGCGGAAATTCTGCTGCCGACCAGCGACGCAATGCTGGCGTTTATTTCGTCGGGATTGTTGACGCATCCGGAAATGGTGGGGTTGAATCCGGAGTATCTGCATGAGCTGATGTGGGGCGCGGCTCCGCGGGCGGCGCTGGCGCGGGCGCTGCTGTGCGGCAAACTGTGGCATTTCGATATTAACGACGGGTATCGTTTGAAGCACGACGTGGATATCGCGGTGGGATTAGTGAATCCGCTGGACTGGTTGAACGTGCTGGTGCTGCTGCGGAGCCACAAGTATGCGGGTCCGTTCAATCTGGATTACAAGCCTCCGCGCACAACCAGCAATTGGGGTGTGTTTGCGCTGAGTTTCCCGACGGCGGTGGATCGATTCATCACGTTGTGGGAGATGGCGGGCGACGTGATCGCGGACCCGGTGATTTCGGAAGCGTCGGCAGCGCTGCGGGCGGGCGGAGGGCCGGTGGATGTGCTCGATGTCGAAGCGATTGTGGCGGCGAATCGGGAATTATTGACGCTGCATGAGTTGATCGCGCATCGCATGGTGCAGATTCTCATCGGCGCGCACCGGGGACGGGTGTATTCGATTTAGAATCAATTCGCGGAAGGCTTCTCAGCGCGATCGATGACGAAGATCTCCACGGGACCTTTCTGCGATTCCAGTTTGAGCCCGAGCTGCTCCTGAAGGGCAGTGAAGATGGAAGGACCGGCGCTATCCACGGGAGGCCTCGGCGCATCCGCCGGCATCATGGAAAGCTGGTTTTCATCGGGCGTCCATTCCAGGCCGATGTCGAATTTGCCCGTTAAGCCGGTCTTGTCGACAATCGTGCGTCCGAGCGTGCGCGCGAGCATAGGGATGATGTCGGCGACGGGAAGGCTGACAGCCGTCAACGATCTGGGGCTCATCATCATGTTGCCGCAATAGCGCTGGCCCGGCTCGGGCGGCGCTGGAGGTTTGGTCGGATCCGGCGTGGTGCAGCCGCTTTCCGTCGATTCCGTCAATTTAGGCCCCAGCTTGCCGTCCTTCCGGGCCAGGACCAGCGCATAAATAGGAAGCTCTTTCGTCTCGCGGCGAATCGTAAGCTGAAAACGGTCCTCGAGCAGCGATTGAAGGAGCAGCGGGAATTCGCCCTGTTTCAGGGTATTTTCCGCTTTTGCCGAGATATCGTAGTGCAAAGAATCGAGCCAGGGCGGTCCACCGGAGATCTGGTAGGGCTGAATGCGCCAGGCGATCACGATCAGTTCCTTCAGGGTCATGTTGGTGATGTTGACCCTTCCTCCGGGCGAGTTGCGAATCCACATGCCTCGTGCATCAGGCGCGGATGGCTTGATGGAGGCGACCTCGAACTCCGGCCGCTTGGCATCCTGCGCCGTTAGAATCAGCAATGCGGCCAGTAAGGTATACATTTACGGATTTGACGCCTAAAACGGGAATCGGTTCCATGTCGTAACGCGTCTTGAGAAAAAATGTTCTCCTCCCCCACTAGTAGTCATGGACATCCAAGCGACCATGACCAAGACGGGAATTGAGGGGCTGGATGAGATTCTCTATGGGGGAATTCCGCGGGCCAATATGATCCTGGTGCAGGGCGCGGCCGGGACGGGCAAAACCCTGATGGGCGTGGAATTCGTCTACCGGGGGATCACCGCGTATGATGAGCCGGGTATCATCGTCGTTTTTGAGACCAATCCGACCAAGTTGATCCGGGATGCGGTGCTATTCGGCTGGGAATTAGAGGAACTCCAACGGCAGAATAAGCTGAAAGTCATTTTTACGAGTCCGGAGGTGCTGGAATCAGAGCTGCGCTCGCCCAATAGCCTGCTGCTGGAAACGGCGGTCGAAATGGGAGCCCGGCGCATTTTCATTGACGGAATCGGGTTGCTGAGACCTGCGCCTAACGATGGCGTGCGGCTGCCCGGCACCGGTCCAGGCTCCTACCGGGAGCTGTTACAACAACTGCTGGAGGGTTTACAGCGGGGAAATCTGACCGCCATTTTTGCGCATGAGGTCGGGTTCGGGGACGAGGCCCTTTCCACACTTGCATCGGCCGGTTTTCTGGCCGATACGGTGATCGAGCTGGCTCGCGATGGCGGCCGGCGGCTGGGCCATCGCAGCATCGAGATCATCAAGAGCCGGGGGCAGGATTACGCGCCCGCCAGGCACACCCTGAGAATTACTTCCGGGAAAGGATTGCAGGTTTTTCGCCGCGTGCAGGCGCCTGTGACTCGCAATCTGGACCAACCGACGTCGACTTCGAAGCGCTCCGTGATAGGGGTGCAGGCGCTGGATGATTTGATCGGCGGCGGCCTTTTCGAGGGCTCGACGACCATGGTGGTGGGCATTTCGGGAGTGGGAAAAACCGTGCTCGGCACTCAGCTTTTACGCGAAGGGGTGGTGAAGGATGGGAAACGCGGCCTGCTGGTTTCACTCGACGAGCACCCGGCGCAGATCGTCCGGAATGCCGAAACGCTGGGTCTCGATCTCAGGGAACATATCGACTCCGGGATGATCCACGTTCTCTATGAGAGTCCCCAGGAACTGGAGATCGACTCCCATTTCGCCCGCATCGTGCGGACGGTCGAGGAGAATGACATTCAACGGCTGGTGATCGACGGCGTGACCAGTTACAGCACGGCGATCGACAGTCAGAGGTCCTACCGCGATTTTTTCCAGGCGCTGGTGGCGTACAGCAAATCCCGCCTGATGACGACATTTTTCAACTATGAGAATCCGGAATTATTCGGGATCTCGTCGTACATGCCGGAGTCTGCGGTGGGGTCCATTGTGGACAACATCATTCTGATGTCTCTGGTGGAAATAGGGAGCACGCTGCGCCGCTGTATCGCGGTGGTGAAGGCGCGTGGGTGCAATCATGAATTCGACACGCGGGAATTCACGATAGGAAAAGGAGGAATCGCGCTGCGGCCGATCAGCCCGGATGATGCACTGCCCGTTCTGCCGATCGAGAGCTACCTGAGCGTGCTAAGCCGGGCCCCGGCACGAGTCACCGCGGGCAACGGAAAGTCCCGCACGGCGAAGGTCGGGAAATAGCCGGGGATCCGTGCCCACCACTCATGAGCTGCTCGATTCCGAAAGCTGGGGGGAAGTTCTAGAGTCGTATGCCCGCAGCATCGACGTTGCGGTGGCATTGGTCGACCATGACGGCCATCTGATCGGGAAATGCCACAATGCGCAGCCGATCTGGAGTCTGGCGCGGGAAGTCCGGCCCGAATGGGGTCGCGGCTGCCTTTTCTGTCTGAATGCGAGCGGACGCTGCACGGCGGCCGCCGATGCGGAGCGAACCCGTTCTGTGGTTCTAGCATGGGGACTAGGAGGATTCGTGCACGTCGCGGCACCGTTGTTCCTGGCCGATCGGCATTTGGGAACACTGCTGGCCGGGCAGGTATTCGTGCAATATCCCGAACTGCTTTTACTGGAAGAAGTGGCGCGGGAGTTTGGCATTTCGGGGCAGAAACTTTGGGATATCGCACGGAGGTTGGTCCCAGTGAGTCATACGAATCTGACGGCGTACGGTAACCTGCTGGGAACGCTGGGCCACGCGTTTCTGCGGGAACGGTATAGCACGGTCCTGAAACGGGATTTGGCCGAAACCAACGAGAGGCTCCGGTCTTCGAACGTGGACCTGCTGGACGCCAATTCCAAGCTGAGCGGCAAGGTGGAGGAACTCGCCCAGTCGGTTGCCGAAAAGGACATTCTGCTGAACGAAGTACACCATCGGGTGAATAACAATCTACAGGTGATTGCCAGCCTGCTGCGGATGCAAGCCGAGGGGTATCCGAACGATCAGGTGGCGGACGCGCTGCGGGAGACCCAGTTGCGCGTGGAATCCATGGCTTTGATTCACGCCCACCTCTATAACTCAGCCGACTGGAACGCTGTGAATTTCGCCGAGTATACGACGGTGCTGGTCGGCAACCTGTTTGTTTCCTATGGAGTAGACCCGGCGCTCATTACCGGGCGGGTGGAGATCAGCCCTTTCGAATTGAGTGTCGATAAGGCAATTCCCGCCGGTTTGATTCTGAACGAGCTGATTTCAAATGCGCTCAAGCACGCCTTTCCGGATGGCCGGCACGGCTCCATTCTGGTAAAAGGCGGTCTTTGCGACGGCCGGGTTCAACTGGTCGTAGAAGACGACGGGACCGGTGTTTCCGGGAAAACAGCCGAGCGGTCCCGGCGCCAATCGTTGGGGCTGAAGATCGTCGAAATCCTGGGCCGCCAACTGAAGGGGACCTTCGAGCAGCCGGACGCGGCAAGGGAGCCGGGAGCGGGTTCGATTTTTCGTGTTTCCTTTCCATATCGGACTACAGTTTCAAAATGACAAGGGGCAGTTTGAGCACTCTGGCTGAGAGATATTTAGCGCCGATGACACTGTTCTAAGTGATTAGAAAAATGATGGATGCGGCGTTGCGGGCTCTGTCCGCGGCGGTGCATATGCTGGTCAATTTCCGCCGTCGCCTGCGAAACCTCACGCGATCCTCCCGCGAGCCAGCGCCAAGAGCGCCTCCGGGAGAGGAAACTCTTCTTACGTTGAAGTGGATGGAGGCTAAACAAAAAAAGTCAGAGCTACAGTCCGAACTCGACCGGCCGACCGCGAGCCGCCTCTATGGCGCCCAAGTGAAGCTGTGGGAGGCGACCAGAGCCGCAGGCGAGAAATGCCAGGGTCTATTTCTTAAGATACAAGCCGTCCGTAATCGCAAACGCAATTCGAAAACGGAAAAATGAGAATATCTGCCCGGTCGGGCCACTTCTATAAGTGACAGGAAAACGGAGGAGGCAGCCTGGAGGCGAAGAGTGGACAACAAATGCAAAGTACTGATTGTAGAGGACGAAGGTCTGATCGCACACGACATTTCGACCCGTCTTGAGGCTCTGGGCCACGTGGTGGTGGGTACCGTGAGCACGGCTGAGGAGGCGCTCGAGCAGGCAGCGGGGGCGGATATCGTGTTGATGGACATCCGCATCGACGGACCGGTCGACGGCATTGAGGCGGCAGCGCGTCTTCGCGAGCAGTATCATCTTCCGGTGGTCTTCTTGACCGCCCATGCCGACCGGCAAACGCTGGACCGCGCCAAGGTGACCGGCGCGTTCGGTTATCTGGTCAAACCCATTGCGCATGGGTCGCTGAACAGCGCCATTGAAATTGCGCTTTATAAACACCGGATCGAGCGGAAACTCGAAGAGCGGGAGGCGCTGTTGCGGACCACCCTCGGTTCGGTGGCCGACGCCGTGGTGGTGACCGATCATCTGAGCCGTGTGCTGATGCTGAATGCCGCGGCGCAGAATCTCACTGGATGGACCCACGCGGAAGCGGAAGGGCAACCGGTGTTGCGGGTGGTGCGGCTGGTGGACGCCGAATCAGGCGAACCGGCGGAGGATCCGGTGCCGCTGGCGATTCTGAAGGACGCGGTGATGCCTCTCGACCGGTCCTGCCAGTTGGTCTCCCGCAGCGGGGTCCAGATGATGATTGAAGGGTCGGCGGCGCCGGTAAAGGCCTCCGGCATTGCGCTGGGAACGGTGCTGACGTTTCGTGACGTGAGCGCGCGCTTGTGGGAAGAGAAGCAGCTTCGGCAGGCACAAAAAGTGGACGCGGCGGGCAGGCTGGCGGCGCGTGTTTCCGATGAATACTCCAGCCTGCTGGCGATCGTCCGGAACCAGTCGGAACAGTTGCTGCGTCAGTTTGGCGAGTACTCGCCCGCGCGGCAGTCGATTGAGCAGATCCAGGAATCGGCGGCCGCGGCCGAGGAACTCACGCGCAGGCTGACCCGGTTCGGCACCAGGCAGGCGACCGAGCAGCCGGAGTTGCTGAGCATGAACGGTGTTTTACGGCGCATGTCGAAACTGATTGAATCGGTGGCAGGCCCGACGATAGAGCTGGCAATTCGTTTGTCTCCCATGGCCGGCCAAGTCAGGGTAGACGCCGCACAATTGGAGCAGGCGATCGTGAACCTGGTGCTCCATGCATGCGCGATGATGCCGGAGGGCGGCCAGTTGCTGATTGAAACCGGGAAAACGGACCTTCCGCGGCTTCATTCAATGGCGAGCTACTCCACCCTAAACATCACCCATACCGGACAGGAACCGGACCTCGAAAAGCTGTTCGAGCCAGCCTCCATCGCTGAAGACGGCTTGGCACTGGCGATGGTTCACAGCACCGTGGCCGAGCAAGGGGGATACATCTCCGCGCACGGGATGTCGCCTGGCTACCGGTTCGAGATGCTACTGCCGCTCGCCTCAGAAACGGCGCTGCCGGAAGGCGGTCTGGAACCGGGTAACGTTGCTTCCGTGTTGCTGGTGGATTACCGGGAGCGAGTGCGCGCGCAGCTGCACAATTTTTTCGAGGCGGAGGGATACAACCTGCTGGAAGCGGTGGACGATCAGGAAGCGCTCACATTAGGCGAGGTGCATGAGGGCTCGCTGGACCTGCTGGTGGCGGAGGCAGCGGATGCGGACCGGATCGGCGCGGTTCTGCGAAAGGACCACCCGGAGTTGCAGGTTTTGCGCATTGTCGATGAGCCCGAGGCGGCTCCCAACGAAATGCGGCGTCCATTCACGCAGGCCGCGCTGCTCGAAAAAGCGTCGCAACTTTTGGGGCCACGAAACGCACTGGGCGCGGCGGCTACTTCTTCTTCGATTTAACCGCGGTGGGGTCGGGCAATGTGAACAGACCATCCGTCACATCTTTACTATTGATCTTGACGGATTCCGAGAAAATTTCGTAGACCTTGTCGCCATTGCGCTCTCGGCGAATCTGGTGCGGCCATTGCACTCCGCCAGCGTCCCGGTAGCGGGCGAATAGCGTCACTTCTTCATCCTGCTCCTTGGTGACGGAATTTTTTCGCTTGTAAATCTGGCGCACCGGAAGCTTCGTCGATTGATGAAACTGGACGCGCACGACGTGATTCTCAGAATCGGTAATATTGACGATATCGACCGGGAGATTCTCGACCACGTCCGAACCTTGCGATTCGAAAATCATCCCGGGTTCCTTTAAACGCTGGCGGAACATATAGAGTACGTTGCGCAGAGTCGACTCCCGGTAGCGGTCGAAACGCTCCTGCTCCATCGGTTTGTTTCCACGCCAACTGATGTCCCAGCCGGCATTTTCAAGGAACAGCACTGCGGTATCCTCGGTCCTGCCGAAAACTTCCTTTTCGCGCTGGCCGAGATCCTCGCCCGATTTTGCCGGATCGACCGTCCCGTAGCGGGTATAGATTTTGGCGATGGAGAGACCGGAAATCTGGTCGTGATAGTACGAATAGGCGCGTCCGTTTTCCGTGCGATCCATCATCGTCAGGAACGTGGCTCCGCCGAGCGCGGCCACCGCATCTTCGATGACTTTTTTTCCGCGAATCTCCGATTGTGTCTGCACCGCCTGTCCCCATGCACAGGCGCCCGCCGAAAAGAGAAACCCTCGCCGCGTCATTTTTTAGTTCACTTTGGCTTTCGCCGGCTCCGGCTTCTTGCTCAACTCGTCCGCGTTGAGGCCGGTGTTCAGCTTGATTTCAGAAATTGTGACGTCCGCCATTTTCTTCCCGCCCTGCTCGATCGCCGCCTTGAAGGGCAATTTGATGCCGTCCACCTCGCGCCAATCCGAATAGGTCTTCTTCACATCCGTCGGACCCTCCTTGTAGATCTGCCGGACGGGCAATCCCGTAGAGTCGTCGAACTCGACGCGAACGCTTTCGCCGCCGGCCGAGATATCCACTGCGTTCGGGCCGGCTGCGATTACCGTGCGCGATGCATCGCGATCGGACAATATCAGCGAAAGCCATTCGCGAAAAATTTCGCCCCGCGCCTGCTTCAACACCGGACCATCCATCGGTCCCACGCCCCGCGGCGGCGGGAGTGCCAGCCATCCCGATTTTCCGTCGGAGTAAGCGATGACCTGTCCGAACGGCAGAACCTGATCCTGACGGAAGATGCCCGGCGCGACCCAGCGGTTCTGCTGCTTGATCTTTATGCCTCCCGCGGAAGCGTCCATCGCCATTTCAGCCGACTCGCTGAAATCCTTGACGCCGGCAATTTTATCCGCGCCTCCCATCGCCTGTTGCGCGCGTTTCAGCATGGCGCGCCCGCGTTCGATCGAAGCCGGATCGGACTTGGCTGGTTCCAATTTCGGCGCATCCGATTTTGGTTCAGGAATCGTCAGGTCGATCATATTGACCTTGCCCAGCGTCGCCAGAGGCTTGCCGAATTCTTTAGGATTCCCGACCGCGACAATCGCGAGGTTCTCCGGCAGGAACCGCTCCTTGGCAACTCGCAGCACGTCCGCCCGCGTCACGGCCGAGATTGCCTTTTGATACTGGAATAGAAAATCCTTAGGATAGCCGTAGTATTCGTAGCGCATCACGCGATTGAGCGTCTTGGCCGGACTATCGAAGAAGAACACGAAGCTGTTGAGCACGCCTTGCTTCGCTTCGTCGAGCTCGCGCGCCGTCACTTCTGTTGCGCGTATCTTATCCAGTTCGACGCGGATCGCCTGCAAAGTCTCCGTAGTCGATTGCGATTTCGTGCTGCCGCCGATGCGGAACGTTCCTGGATGATCCCAATTTACTGCCCACTGCGCGCTGATGTCGTAGGCGTAGCCGAGCTTGGTCCGAATCTGCGACATCAGCCGGCTCGAGAATCCCTGGCCCAGAATCGTTGCGGCGACTTGCAGCGAGGCGTAATCTTTTTCCCGCAGTGTGCCGCCCAGTTCGCCGATCGCGAAAAATGTCTGCGTGACTTCCGGCTTCTCCGCGAAGTAAATGCCCGGCGCGGGTTTGGCGGTGACTTCCGGAAACTTCGGCACTACCTCCTGCTGCACCGTCCAATCGGCGAACAGCTTTTCCAGCTTGTCTTTCATCTCCGGGATTTTGAAATCGCCGTAGACCGCCAGCATGATGTTCTTCGGGAAATAGTAGCGATGGTAAAACCGCACCAGATCGTCGCGGTGAATATGATTCAGATCCTCATATTCGACCTGCCATCCATAAGGAGTGGCCGGCCCATAAATGATCCGCATCAGTTCCCGGTCAGGGATCCCGCCTGCATCGTCATTTCTTCGCGCGATGGCGCTGCGCGTCTGGCTGATGCCCAAATCCAGTTTGTCCTGACGAAACTCGGGCGCGGTCAACACGTCTTTAAAAATACCCAACACCGTGTCGCCATTTTCCTTCAGCGCCGAAAAACTCATGCTTGCGCTGGTTTCATCCATGCCGGCTTCGACCGACGCCGCCATGTTCTCCAGTTCCTCATCGATCTGATCGCCGGTTTTCGATTTCGTTCCACCTGAGCGGAGCACCTCCGCCGTAAATTCGGAGAGTCCTTTCTTATCCGGCGGATCGAACAGGTTCCCGGTGCGAATCAGCGCGAGCCCGCGCACTAGCGGCAGTTCATGATCTTCGAGCAGGAACACGCGCATGCCGTTCGCGAGCGTGAAGGAAGCCGGTTCAGGAATTTTCACCTGCGGCAGAGGCGGATATTTCAGGTCCTTATAAGAAGGGACAACCTGTTGCGCGAAAGCCGCGCCGGTCAGACAGAATGCAAGAAAGTAGCCCTTCACTTTGCAGCCCCTTCCGCCGGCGCCTTCGTATACGCAACGGTGCGCGTGTTCTCGATGAGATATTTTTGCGCCACGCGGACGACATCATCAGCGGTCACTTTGTCATACTCCTGAAGCTCGGTAAATAATTTCCGCCAATCGCCGAAGTTGACGGAGTAGGTGCACAACTCCGACGCGAGGCCGGAATTACTGTCGAGCTTCTGGATCAGCGCCGCGCGCAGTTTCATCCTCACGCGCGCGATGGTGGCGTCGTCGACTTTGTCCTTCTTCACATGCTCGATGATCGCGTAAAGCGCCTTCTCGTTTTCCTCCAAAGAGTGCCCGGTCGACGGAATCACATAGAACAGGAATAGCGACGGGTACTTGCCCGATGGAAATGTATCCTGGCTACCGGCCCCGAGTGCGATTTTCTTATCGCGCACCAATTCCTTGTAAATTAGACCTGTGCGTCCACCTGAAAGAATCTCGCTGAGCACGTCGAGCGCGGCTTCGTCCGGACTGTACTGCGAGGGCCGTTTGTACGCGATCGCCAGAAACGGCTGCGCGGGGCTCTCGACGCCGACGCGTTTTTCGCCTTCCTGCTTCGGCTCGATGGTCCGCACCATCGGCGGCAGAGGAGCCTTCGGGAGGCGGCCGAAATACTTCTCGGCCATCCTTTTCGCCTCGGCCGGATTCACGTCGCCGGCGATCCCTATGGTGATATTGCCCGGCGTGTAGTATTTCTTGTAGAACTGTTCGGCCTCGGTCTCGCGAAAATTGTCAATGTCGCTGGCCCATCCGCCCGGCATCACGCGATAAGGATGCGCTTCAAATGCCATGGCCAGCAGCGCCTCCACCAGCTTGCCTTGCGGGCTGGATTCGACGCGCATACGGCGCTCTTCGCGAACCACATCGCGTTCCTTGTAAAATTCGCGGAACACCGGGTGCAGGAAGCGCTCCGATTCGAGATAGAACCACAGCTCCATGCGATTCTCGGGGAAGCTGTAGAAGTAATTCGTCGAATCCTCGGCCGTGCCCGCATTCATCCCGACGCCGCCGTTGGATTCGACGATGCGGTCATACTCATTTTCCTCGACGAAGCTGTCGGCGGTCGCGATGGCATCCTTCAACTCCGCTTCGATTGCTTCAATCTTCTTGGGGTCCGATCGAAAGCCCTTGTTCTTTTCCTGATCGAGCTTGTCGTAAACCGCCTCGACGTGCGCCAGCGCGGGCTTTTCTTTCACCCAATTCTTGCTGCCGATGGTGGGCGTGCCTTTAAACGCCATGTGTTCGAACATGTGCGCGATGCCTGATTCGCCGCTGGGATCGTCGACGGAGCCGACGTTGGCGTAAGTGTGGAAGGAGATCACCGGCGCTTCATGCCGCTCGATAATCAAAAATCGCATCCCGTTGGGAAGGGTGAATTCAGTAACTTTTTTTTCGAATTCCTGCAAGGATTGGGCGCAAAGCAATCCGGGCAGGAGCAACGCAAGGAGACGAACCCTCATGCTTTCAGGGTAACGCGATTTCCGTCGAGAGCCTATTGCGGCGGCTCGGTTTGGCCTACGAGCTCCTCAGTTCAGCTTTCTTCTTGGTGCTTCTCGGCTACCTTGAAAAGATCTTCAATTTGATGGTTGTGCTCCACGACACTTGCCGCCAAGGATTCGGCGATCCCAGTGAGCCGATCGAGTCGTTCGTCAATCGTCATCGCCTTTAAATTACCGCGAACCATTAAGGAAGCGCCTTCAATTGGTCGACGGGAAGCCAGGGATGTTTGTCGCTGGATCATAATACCCGGCATCCTTCGAATTCGCTCTGGTCTCACTGACCCTAATACGCGGGAGAATCGCTCGCTGGGAATGACTCTTCAGAAGCGATGTCCACAATATCACGGTCCGGGCCAGCAAGCCCCTTCTTTTCACGCGGCTGCATCATCATGGAAATTAATGTTCCCACGCTGACGCCGATCAGGAAACTCTTTACGGTGGCTTCAAGAGCTTTGGATTCCGTCATACGCACGCTCCTCTCCTGGAAAGTGCAGCATTTCGGTTTCCATCGCTGATTTTGCAGGGGTTCTTAGAATACCCACCCCGGCAACAGGAGCTTCTTACTTAATTTCGAGAATATCTTTCTCTTTCGCTTTTGCCACCTGATCGATTTTGGCGATATGTGCGTCGGTGGTTTTCTGGACATCCTCCAGCGCGCGGCGCTCTTCATCTTCGCTGATCAGCTTGTCTTTGAGCAGCTTTTTCAGATGCTCATTGGCGTCCCGGCGAATGGTGCGCGCGGCAACCCGATGCTCCTCCGCGACGCCGTGCAATTTCTTGACGATCTCTTTGCGGCGCTCCTCGGTCAACGGAGGAACCGGGATGCGGATGATCTTCCCGTCGTTGGCCGGATTCAACCCCATGTCGGCGTTGCGAATCGCTTTCTCGATCGTCGCAATCTGCGACACGTCCCACGGTTGAATGGTGATCAGGGAGGCTTCCGGCACATGCAGGTTGGCAACCTGGTTGAGCGGCGTCGGCGTGCCGTAATAATCCACCCGCAGACTGTCGAAAATCGCCACCGAGGCCCGGCCGGTGCGGATGGCCGCGATCTCATGCTGCATGCCGGAGATCACTTTATCCATGCGCGTTTTGGCGTGGGCTTCCACATCCGCCACGCTTTGAAACGGGCTCGTTGTCGCTGCTGGTGCTGGTTGTTCTGGCTTCATAGGATTTAGTGGATGAGCGTCCCAATCGGCTCGCCCATCGTCATTCGCATTATATTGCCATGGACGTTCAAATTGAAAACCACGATCGCAAGCTTATTGTCGCGGCACATCGCCACCGCGGACGCGTCCATCACCCGCAGGTTCTTGGCGAGCACGTCGGAGTAGCTGATTTCCGAGTACCGCACCGCATCCGTGCTCTTCAATGGATCCTTATCGTACACGCCATCGACCCGCGTTGCCTTGGCCACCACTTCGGCGTGAATTTCCAGCCCGCGCAGCGTCGCCGCCGTGTCTGTCGAAAAGTAAGGGTTCGATGTGCCCGCCGCGAAAATCACGATACGGCCCTTTTCCAGATGCCGGATCGCCCGCCGCCTTATGTACGGCTCGGCGACCTCGTGCATTTCGATGGCGGTCATCACCCGCGTCGGCATGCCTTGCTTTTCAAGCGCGTCCTGTAACGCCAGCGCGTTGATCACCGTGGCCAGCATGCCCATGTGATCCGCCGCCACCCGGTCCATATTCTGCGCCGCCGCCGCTACGCCGCGAAAGAAATTTCCGCCGCCGACAACCAGGCCGATCTGCACACCGGTCCGAGCCACTTCGGCCACTTCCGATGCCAGCGCCGCGACCCGCGACGCGTCGACGCCGAAGGACCCTTCGCCCGCCAGCACCTCACCGCTCAATTTCAGGAGAATGCGTCCGTATTTCGCCACGGGAGTTTGTTACTCCGCTGCCGTATTTTCAGCCGCAGCATCGCCCACTTTGAAGCGCACAAAGCGGGAAACGGAAATATTCTCGCCCAGCTTGGCGATCTTCGTCTTGATCACCTCGGCGATGGTGGTCGTGTTTTCCTTGATGAATGGCTGCTCATACAGGCAGACCTCTTCAAAGTATTTGTTCATGCGGCCCTCGACGATTTTGTCGGCCATCTTCTCGGGCTTGCCTTCGTTGATGGCGCGCGCGCGCTGAATCTCGCGCTCCTTGGCCAGCGCCGCTTCAGTGACCTCTTCCTTGCGGACGAACTGCGGATCGGCCGCCGCCACCTGCATGGCGAGATCTTTTACCAACTCCTGAAAATCGTCGGTACGCGCCACGAAATCGGACTCACAATTCACCTCGATCAGCACGCCCAGTTGCGCGCCCGGATGAATATAGGTGCCGACCACTCCCTGCTTGGTTGTGCGTGAAGACTTCTTTCCAGCCGACGCGATTCCCTGCTTGCGCAACACCACTTCGGCTTCGGCCAATTCGCCTTTCGCCTCGACGAGCGCCTTCTTGCACTCCATCATCCCCGCCCCGGTGCGCTCCCGGAGCTGCTTTACAAGTTGTGCACTGATTTCCATAATTTCCTCGATCGAATCTTAAATAAACGCACTCCAGGCGCAAGCCCGCCAGCGCGCGGCAGAACGACGTTACAGATTCCGGGTCGCCAGCTCTTCCGCTGCTTCGGCTGCCGGACCCTTGCGGGAAATCGAATTCGACGGCAGATCTTCTTCCGCCACCGGATTCTCCGACATCAGCTGCTCGGCGTACTTCGGATCGATATACTGCGCGTATTCCGCGTCGTCCAGCGGAATCTCGTCGCCCGTCGCCGGTTTTTCCGCCGCCGCCAGATCGTGCTCGCTGACCAGTTGCCGGCCCTCGACCACCGCGTCTGAAATCTTAGTGGTGAACAGACGAATCGCCCGCAGTGCGTCATCATTGCCGGGGATCACGTAATCCACCTTGTCCGGATCGCAATTGGTATCGACCACCGCCACCACTGGAATGCCCAGCTTGCGCGCTTCCTCGACAGCGATCGCTTCTTTGTTCGAATCGACGACGAACAACAGGTCCGGCAGACCGTTCATGTCTTTAATGCCGGCCAGGTTTTGGTTCAGGTGCTTGCGCTCCCGCTCCAGGCGCACGATTTCCTTTTTCTGGCGCCCTTCCCAGTTGTTCTCCGTCGCCATCGCATCCAGCTCCTTTAGCTTTTTGATGGATTTCTGAACGGTGGCCATGTTGGTGAGCAGTCCGCCCAGCCAGCGCTGATTCACGTAATACATGTTGCAGCGCGTCGCCTCTTCGGCAATGGCTTCCTGCGCCTGGCGTTTGGTGCCCACAAACAGCACCGTTTTGCCCGACGAAGCCATCTCCTGCACGTACCGCATCGCGTCTTTGAACAGCTTGAGCGTCTTCTGGAGATCGATAATATAGATCCCGTTACGTTCGCCAAAGATGTATTCTTTCATCTTTGGATTCCAGCGCTTGGTCTGGTGCCCGAAGTGAACGCCTGCTTCGAGCAATTCTTTCATGCTAATCGACGGCAAAAATGCCTCCATGAACTCACGTACGAGTTAGAAAGCCCGCGCTGCGGCCCTAAGCGGAATTTGCAGCGTGGGAGGTGAACAGCGAAGGGCGCATTTTCGACATGCGCCCTAAAAACAAACAATCGCACCAAATCCGCGTCTCCGCGGCAAAGGCCGCGCAAAAAGCGGCGGAGCCGTTAGCGCTTGGAGAACTGGAACCGTTTGCGAGCGCCCTTCTGACCGTACTTCTTGCGCTCGTGCTGGCGCGCGTCACGCGTCAACATTCCCAGTTCCTTCAGCTTCGCGCGCAGCTCCGCGTTAAACTCCAGCAGCGCCCGCGCAATACCCATTTTCGCCGCGCCGGCCTGACCCGTTGGCCCGCCGCCCGCGGTGGTGATTAAAATATCGAATTTATCAGCCGTCTCCGTCGCCAGCAGCGGCTGCCTCACGACGGCGCGCGAGGCCTCGCTCTGGAAATAAGCTTCGAAAGCCCGGCCATTGACAGTGATCGTACCCTTGCCCGACCGCAGAAACACTCTCGCCACCGCTCTTTTGCGGCGGCCCGTCCCCAAATGTTGTACCAACGCCATTCTGATAATTCTTCCTTAACCGATCGTCAATTCGACTGGCTTCTGCGCCTGATGAGGGTGCTTCGGACCTGCGTAAACCTGAAGTTTCCGGTACATCTGCTTCCCCATCTTGGTTTTAGGAAGCATACCCTGGATCGCTTCTTCAATCATCCGCGTCGGACGCGTGATGCGTACTTTTTTCGCCTGCGTCTCCGTCAATCCACCCGGATACCCGGAGTGGCGGCGATAAAGCTTCTGTTCTTCCTTGCGGCCCGTCAGCCGGACCTTCTCGGCATTGACCACAACCACATGGTCGCCGGTATCGATATACGGTGTGTAACTGGGCTTATGTTTACCCATCAGCAGCAGGGCAGCCTTGCTTGCCACGCGCCCCAACACAGCCTCATGCGCGTCGATCAAGTGCCACTGGCGCTCGATCCCGGGGGCTGATGGAATTGCGGTTTTCATTTAGACAGACCTTCTCCGTGCGAGTTCTTAGACCTTCTCAGAGTACCGAATCCCGCAGTGGCCTGTCAAACGGCTCCCTCAGAGGAAAGCCGCCGCCGAGACATGAAAGAATTCCCCGAGCTTCTTCGCCTGTTCCTTGCTGACAGATCGCTTGGCCGCCAGGATTTCGGAAACGCGCCCCCGCGAGCCCAGAACCTCCGCCAGCGCGACCGGCCTTAGCCCGCGCTGCTCCAACAGGAAGGCGATCGTCTCCGCGGGCGACGCCTCGCCCGTCGGATACGCGTTCCCCTCAAATTGCTCGACCAAATGGACTAGCAGATTCAAGATAGCGTCCTCTTCAGCCGACCGCTTTTCCCCTTTGCTCATCAGCCGCTCGACAATCGCCAGGACGCGCTCGTTTTCTTCCTCGCTTTCAATGATCACCGGAGATATTTCCGCCACCAGACGCCGGTAGCGGCGCCCATCGAGATGTCGCTTCATAGCTTCCACTTCCCTTCGTCGTACGCCTTGTGCGTCAGCACGTACTTGATATAAACCACCTGGCAGCGATAATCGATACCTGCGATCAGGCGAAACTTGTTTCCGCCGATGTTGAAAACCGCGAACGCACGGACAGAATCAACAGAACCAAACACCGTCCGCAACTCGGCTGGATTTCGAGGACTTATATGTTTGACTACGGCCAGCCACGCCATCAACGGAGAATTCGCCTCTGGGTGCGATTCCCAGAATTCCTTGAGCGTTCGCTTGCTGATCACTCTCAAATTAATGTTCCCATAATGGGACCTTTCTGTCAACCCATAACATCTTGCTAGGCTGGATGCACACTATGATCTGGTGTTGTGAAAGCTTCGAGAAACACTCGTCGAACACGGCGGGCGACGGCTTTCGTGTGGTCTATTCCTATCATGAGCCGCCACGCCCGGACGCAAACGCTTTGCCCTCCAATGCCGCGCTCGCAACGAAAATGGAGACGAAAGCAGCGTTGGCCAGCTTCTCATTTACTACTGTCCTTGGTGCGGAAAGGAACTATCAGCCTTCCCGAGCGCCGGATTAACTATGTAAAGCAGCTGCAAGCCGCTGTGAACGGAGGATCGGAATCTCACGCATCAGCGTACCTTCTCGCGCGCACCCCGCACAGGTCCGCCCCGCGCCCCTCCGCTCAACGCCGACTGGACCATATAGACGGAGCGGCTGAGGTGGAGTCTCTTTGCCGCCTCATCGATCTTCTCGATCTGGCTTTCACGAACGGTCAGATTAATGCGTACGACCCGATCGCCAGGCGGATCGACGCTCACCAGAAACGCCACCGCCTTCTTCATATTGGGATCCGACGCCAACTCATCCAGAGTCGAAGGCTTTGGAATCTTTCCGCCGTCCTCAACCAAGCCCTGGATATGCAGGCCTAATGCCTCGGGTGCCAACCGCCGGGCTTCGTCGAGCGTTCTGGCCGCCGTAATGCAGCCAGGAAAATCCGGGAAACTCACACCGAAATCGGAGCCGGCTTCCTTGTGCAAATAAGCGATATATTCCAGTCGTTTCTCCATCGTTAATCCACCAGTTTCAGACCAGCCTGCTTCTCAATGCTTCTCAGGGTGCCAATGGGGATATCGCGCTTCGGATGGGGCACCGTCACACGTCCGGATTTCTTTTTGTGACGGAACTGTTTATGACTGCCCACCCGCGTCACCTCGAACCAACCGTCGTGCTTCAATCTGGCGATCACCACGCGACTATTCAATCGCCTCACTGCCTCTTGCTATTATACGCACTGCGCGCGCACTCTTTGGCGCTGCGGCTTGCCGCCGCAATTTATGGAAGGACTCTCAATGCACCAGCTTATCGAGCGTCCACTCTTTCCCGCTCCCCTGGAACCGGAACACCACCGGCGCATCCGGGGCGAATTTGCCTTTCTTGATCCCCATTAACGGCAGAGGAGACGTGAAGCAATCGTGCGTGATCACCACTCCCAGCTTCACGTCCGCCAGCTTCATCCCGCCGTCCGTGTCGCGGAGCTTCGAAACATCGGAGACCGAGACCGGAAACGTGCCGTTTACCTGCGTAAAGGGGAGGTGAATGTCGGGGTCCGTCACGCGCACATCGTCGGAAAATTTGAGATCCCTGCCCTTTTGCGTCAAGTGGGCTATGTTGCCGCTCGGTGGGTCCCATAGCTCGTTCTGGACGCCGCAATCCAATTGGGTAGGCGTCAGCGTTACCTGCTCGTCCGATAGATTTACGGGCGAGCCTTCCAGGATCCCTTTAATGGAATCGGTGCCGAACTCCGAGCTGCCGCAGCCGGAGAGGCACAGGCTGACAATCGCGATCGAACAGAGAGACAATCGAAACATAGGCTTAATTACGTCTTATTTGACCATAAACCACGCTTAACGATCTCCCCAACCCGCTGTCTTGATCGAAACCTCCGTCGCGTGCGGATCGTATTTTTTCACCTGCTCGCGAATCTTGTCCGCCGCGCCCAGCACCACAAACGTCAAATTGCCGGTCTGATAATACTTCTTGATCGTCGCATTGGCCTGCTCCAGCGTAATCGCATCGATCCGGCCGAAATACCCGTCCACCTCGTCGCGGCCCAGCCCGTACAATTCAATCTCGCCGATCAGCGCCGCCAACTGGTCCATCGTTTCCAAACGCCTGGTCGGATAGAGGCCCTTCACGTAAGCCTTCGCCGACGCCAGTTGCGCCGCCGTAATTCCCTTCTCGTTCAGGCGCTTCAAGACCTCCAGCGCCATGTCCATCGCCTGCGCCGTCGTGTCGTTTTTCGTATACGTGCTGATCACGATCGCCCCCGGCAGCCGCTCCTGCTCCAGTTGCGAATTGGCTCCGTAGGTTAAGCCCGAATTCACCCGCAGCTCATCGTTGAGCATGGACGTAAACCGGCCTCCGAACAGCGTGTTAATGATTTCGAGCGTGGTCCGGTCTGGATTCTTGTTGTCGATGCCGGGCTGCGCGATTTGGAAATAGGTCTGCGTCGCATCCGATTTATCGATCAGCAGCATCTGTCCTTTGCGCGCCGGCGCCGGAACCGTGCTCCAGGTATACGCTGAACCGGCGGGCGCTGCACCGAATACCTGCGCCAGTTTGGCCTTCGCGGCAGCCGGATCGAAATCGCCAGTCACTACAATCAGCAGGTTCTTGCCGCAATAAAACTTCGAATGATACGCGGCGATGTCGTTGCGGCCGATCAACGAGTAGGACATCTCGTCCGGAGGATGCCCGTAAGGATGGTCTTTGCCAAAAAAGCTAGCTCTAAAATACGCGCCGATCGAGCCCTGCGCGTTGTCCTTCATCGCCTTCGCGCCGTCGACCCGGCGAGCAAGTTCTTTCCGGACTTCGCTCTCCGTAAACGCCGGATGCAGCACCGCGTCGGCCAGCAGGTCGAGCCCCTGATCGAAATCCTTACTCAAAAATTCCGACGAGATGACGGTCGCCGATTCCAGTTGTCCTTCGCCCCCTCCGCCGCGCCCGCCTTGCCCGGAAGAGCCAAAGGTGCCGCCGAGATAATCCAACTCTTCCGCGAATTGCTCGGCCGAACGCTTCGCCGTGCCGCGCCGCAACAAACTGGCCGTCACGTTGGCCAAGCCCGCCTTGTCCGCCGGGTCCGATTCGACGCCGCCTTTGATCAGCACTCGAAAGTACACCAGCGGCACGCCGGAGCGCGGCATCATCGCGATCACGGCTCCGTTGGGGAGCGTTTCCTTCGTATATTGCGGCAGCTTCGCTTGCCCGAACTGCAACGACGCCGCGGCGAAAAACACCAGGACGGTTTTCATTTGCGTGCCCCTCCTTCCGGAATCAGCGTGGCCACAGTGCGATTTTTTTCGGTGAAATACTTCTTCGCCACGCGCTGGATGTCGGCCGCCGTGACCGCTTCAAAGTCCTTATCGATGGTGAACATCTTGTTGTAGTCCCCGAAGATCACGTCGTAATGCCCCAGCAGCGATGCCCTTCCGGCGATGGTTTTCAACCGGTTGTAATGCTGTGTCAAAAGCTGATTCTTGGCCTTCTGAAGTTCGCGCGCGGAAATTTCGGTGGTCTGCAAGCGCGCCAGCTCTTCGTACAAAACCTTCTCCGTGCGCGCCGGGTCCACGCCGTTGCGTGGCTGGATCGTGAAAATCATCAGCGTCGGATCCAGCGCGTCGCCCGCCCGCCCATTCACTGAAAGCGCCAGCGGCTCTTCATCCACCATCCTTTTATAGAGCCGCGAGCTTTGCCCCGTCGACAATACGGTCGACACCAGATCCAGCACGATTGAGTCCGGATTCTTCGCCTCCGGCACATGATACGCAATCATCTGGAGCGGCAACTGCGCGGCCTTCCTCACCACAATGCGCCGCTCGCCCAGTTGTTCCGGCTCCTTCGTGCGCACCGGCGGCGGAGGCTCATGGCGCGGAATCGGCTCGATATATTTTTTCGCCAGCTCCATCACCCGCGCCACCGTCACATCGCCCACCACCACCATCGTGCAGTTGTTCGGCGCGTAGCCGATGGCGAAATAATCCTTCAGATCCTGCTGCGTCCATGCTTCGATATCAGACGGCCATCCCACCACCGGCCAATGGTACGGATGGGCAATGAACGCCGCGGCCTGTAACTGCTCCTCCAAAATGCCGCGATTGTTGTTGTCGACCGAAGTGCGCCGCTCCGAATACACCACGCCGCGCTCCGACGCCACCATTTTCGGATCCAGCGCCAGATCGCGGATGCGATCGGACTCCATGTCGAACATCAGTTCCAGTGCGCTCGAAGGGAACCAGTCGGTATAGGTGGTCAAGTCCTCACCTGTCGACGCATTATTGTTGCCGCCGGCCTTTTCCATCTCGTTATCGAACTGTTTCGGCCCATATTTCTTAGCACCATTGAACATCATATGTTCGAAGAAGTGCGAGATCCCCGTGATGCCGGGGCGTTCGTTGCGGGAGCCGATTTTATAGAAGAAATACATGGCGACATTAGGGATGTTGTGGTCTTCCTGAATGATAACTTTCATCCCATTGGCCAGGGTCGCGGTCTGGACATTTTGCGCTACCAAAGCGGGCAAAAAAAGGAGAGCTGTGATCCATCGCATGGGCTTAAAGTAGCATAACCTCTCAAATATGCGCCTGTAAGGAGCCTTATCTGGCCTTATTTCGACGCTTTTTGCGCACGGCCCGTCAGAAGCGGCAAGTATCGGGAAGCAAACGAGTTGTTGTCAGCCGGTCATCTTTTGGCCCATGCCGATTGCGTTTACAGTTAGCAGCAGGGCGGTCAGCGTTTCTTCTTTCGGGTCGCTGCGCCACGTTCGCAGGAGGCGGACTTGTTCTTTATGGAGCTGGTCCAGCGCGTTGCGGCGAAGGCGGATTGCTTGGGCCAGGCGTTTGCGGTGGGTGGCGGCGTCGCCGAAGAGTTGTTCGATTACGGATACCGATAGTTTGTATTCTTCGAAGATGGTGTCGAAGACGCGCGTTTTGATTTCTTCGTCTTCCACCAGCGATGCGTAGAGATGCATCAGTTCGGGATTCGCCATCATCAGGCTGGCTTCGACGTTGTGCAGTAAATAGGACAAGAACGGCCAGTCCTCTAAATGCTCCCGGCGGAGCCAATGGAGAGCGGTGCCGACGCCGTACCAGCCGGGCAGGTGGAATCTGGCCTGGCTCCAACTGAAAACCCAGGGGATGGCGCGAAGGTCGTCGAGCGTTCCGGCGCCGCTGCGGCGTGACGGGCGGGAACCCAGTTGCGTTTGTTCGATGACGTCAATGGGGGTGGCTTGCCGGAAAAACGTCACAAAACCTTCCATTTCCACTAGTTTTCGATATTTTTCAAAGCTGATTTCCGCGACCTGCGGCCAGATCGATTCCAAGGGCTGGGTCTGCGGATCGGGGACGCTATGAAGCAGCGAGGTGCGGGTGACTCCGGCTAACAGGCGTTCCAGTTGGAAGGTCGCGGTGACTCGATTGGCGTATTTTTGGGCGATCACTTCGCCTTGCTCGGTGACGCGCATTTTCCCGGTTAAGGAACCTTGCGGCAGGGCGTCGAGAAATACGTTGGTGGGGCCAGCTCCACGGCCTACGGTTCCGCCGCGGCCGTGGAAAAACGTCAGGCTGGTGTTATGTTTTTTGGCCACGGCGGTGAGGTCGCGTTCGGCCCGGTGCAGGCTCCATTGGCTGGCCAGAACGCCTCCATCTTTATTGCTGTCGCTATATCCCAGCATGACTACTAAGTCGTTTGCGAGCCGGCGCTTGGAGACGGGATGGCTCAGGAATGCGTCGAGAATGCCGGCGCTATTTTCCAGATCGCGAATGGTTTCAAACAGGGGCGCCACGGCGAGTTCGCAGGCGGGTCCTTCGACCAATAATCCGCCTTCGCGGGCCAACAGGTAGACAACGAGAAGATCGGCGACGCTTCTTGTCATGCTGACGATGACCGGGCCCAGGCCCTGGGTGCCGTGCGCGCGAAGAACGCGGAAGAGCGCCGTGACGTGCACGGCTTCGGGATCGAGATTCATGTGCGGGCCGGTGAACGGGCGCAGGGTTTGGAGTTCGCGATTGAGAAATTCCAGCTTTTTCGCTTCGCTCCAATTGGGAAAATCGTAGTCCGCAAAACCCGCCGCGCGGAGCAGGCCGGCCATGGCCCGGTCGTGATATTGGCTGTTTTGACGGATATCGAGAGTCGCGAGGTGGAATCCGAAGACACGGGCTTGAGCGACGGCGGGGCGCACGTCCATATCAGCGACGTTGTGGGCGCCGGCTTCGCGCAGGGACGCTTCCAGCACCTCAAAATCTTCGATCCACTCACTGGCCGATCGATAGCCTCCCGGTTTGTCGACATGATCGAGACGGGCGAGCATCAGGTTGACGAACTGGCGCCAAGGCTCGCGGGGATTGCGGTCGATGGCTTTGCGAGCGGTCTCCTCTCCGAGAATTTCGCGGAGCAGTGCGATGCGATCGCGCAGGATTGTGGGAACGGGGACTTCGGATTCGGCCAGGCTGAGCGTCGCGCCGAGCTTTCGCATACGGTCCCGCGCCACCGCCAGGGCATTGTGGCGGAGCAGCACCAAAGTTCGCGCGGTGACTTCGGGAGTGACTAAAGGATGACCGTCGCGATCGCCTCCCACCCAGCTTCCGAAGGCCAGGCGCGGCAGATTGGGAGGCGGCGTTCCGAACTCGGCGGACCAGGAATGCTGGAAGCGCTGGTCGAGAAGTTCGACCACGTCGGGGAACACCCAGCGCAGATAATGAAGGACGCCTTGCACTTCACTTTCGACTTGGGGACGCTCAGCGCGAATTTCTCCGGTTCGCCAAAGGCGTTCTAACGCAGCCTTCAGGCGGCGGCGAAAAATGGCGGCTTCGACCTCCGTAAAGCGGCGGTTGTCGCGCTCGACTAATAAGAGATAAATCGCGCGGTGATGTTCGAGCACGGTGGCGCGCTTGGCCTCGGTGGGATGCGCGGTTAAGACGGGCTCGACGGAGACCTGCTCCATGGCGCTGCGGAGGGCCGCTTCGGAAAAACCCCGCTGGCGGAGGTCGGCCAGGTTGTAGAGCCAGAGGCCGGGCTCGCCTTCCTGACGGCGGGGATCCTCGGCGCGGCGGCGGAACTGATTGGCGGTGTTCTCCTCAACGATATCGAGGAGTTGAAAGACGATGGAAAGGGCCTGGCAGTAGCGGGCGGGCAGAGAGGCTAACTGCGGCGGTTCGCCTCCGAAACAGGAGCGCAAAAACGCGGCGAGATCCGCGTCGCCTTCTTCTTCGAGCATCTCAGAGAAGAAGCCGCGGATCTCGTTGAAGTCATCGGTCCACTTGGAAAAGCCCTCCCGCAAAGAGTCTGCCGGGCGCGGGATCATTTCACGCTGAAGGGGACGGAGGCGATGACGTTCTCCCACTCCATTTGGAGTTTGCCTTTATTTCCGCCGGCGGCGGAGAGCGTAATCTTGAAGGTTTCGATGGGCGCGGCTGGCTTCATGATCGTCATCGGGACGCGGCCCAGGTCCTGCGCGGCGCTATATTCCAAGCCCCACTGTTTGGTCTGCTTGTTGATGATGAGCTGCCAGGGATTCACGTTGACGAGCACGAAAACGGTGTAATCGCCCTTAGGGACATTGAGACCGTTGATGACCAGGTCGGCATCGGTGTGGAGGGCGGTGGCGTCGTCGGCGCCGGCGCGCCAAACGGGCCAGGTGGGGTCCTTGCTGATGCGGCCGTCGGGGCCGAACATCTGGCGGCCGCGGAGAGATGGGGCGGAGTATTTAATCGAGATCGTTTTACCGGCGATGGTAACCGATGTGGCGGCCGAAGGACTTTGCGGGTTGCCGGCGAACGACAGGGCGGCAGAGGTCAGCAGCGTGGCTGAAATGAGAATGGACTTGGTCATTTATCGAGTATATTACGCATTTACACTAAAGCTATGCGCGTTCTGAGCCTGGCGTTAGTGGCGGCACTGTTGTCGGGACAGCCGCAATTTACGGTGCGGTCGGATTTGGTCTTCCTTCCGACGCGAGTTCAGGACAAGAAGGGCAACACGGTTTATGGGTTGACGGCGGAGCAGTTCGTCGTCGAGGACAATGGCGTGCGGCAGACGGTGACCATCGATGAGGATCCGGAGTCTTCCGGGTTATCGCTGGTGGTTTTGGTGCAATGCAGCAGGTCCGCGGAACAGGAAATGAAGAAGCTGAAGGGTCTCGGCGTACTGATCGACGCGATTACCGGCGGGGCGCCGCATGAGGTCGCCGTGATTACTTATGGGGCTGATCCTTATATCCTGGGGGATTTCTCGCGCCGCAGCGTGGACACTGAGATCGCGCTGACGAAGCTGAGGGATTGCTCCAGCCGCTTTGCGGCTACCATCGATAACGTCGATTTCGCGATCCACATGCTGGATCGCAGCCGGAATCATTACAGGCGTGCGATTCTGCTGATCAGCGAAACGCGCGATCACGGCAGCAAAGCGAAACTGGAAGAAGTAGTCGCTGAGTTGGGCACTACCGATACGGTGATCTATTCGGTGGCGTTTGCTCCCGCGCGGAATGGTGTGGTCGAAGATCTGCGGCACAGCGTATATAACACTGAAGATCCCAAGCCTGAGCCTCCGAAGCCGCCTCCGCTTGAGGATGATAAGCCGGGAATGACCTCGATCGAACGGCCTCCGAAGATGAATTGGCCGCCGCAACTGGTGTTGCTGGTCAATGCACTGAAGGGGAATGCGGCGTCCGAGATTGCCGCGCTATCAGGCGGCGAGTATCTGACCTTCACCAGCCAGAAGAATTTTGACGCTGATTTACAGAAGATCGCCAATCAGATTCATAACTACTACCTGCTGAGCTTTAAACCACCTTCCGACACGGCAGGGCTTCATTCATTGCGGGTGCGTGTGCCGGATTATCCCAGCGCGGTGATCCAGACTCGGAAGAACTATTGGTTGGGCGCACGGTAAAGATTGGCAGGCGAAACCGCCTGCCCCACCCGGCCGCTATTACGATTGCGTTATAAGCGCTTCAAGTATACTGGCGCCATGCTGATTGTGAGCGGATTTCTGTTTGGATTGGGACTGTGGTTTATGGTGCGCTGCGTCCTGATCGGGATTTATACCGTCGATCAAAATGAGCGCGCGGTGAAGACGGTGTTTGGGCGCGCGCAAAGGGTACCGGGGAAGACTACGCTGGACGATCCGATCGCAGCGGGGCTGCGGGCGGATGAGAAGGACCGCTATGTCTATCCTCAAGTGCGGGTGATTCCTCCGGGCGGGCCTTACTTCAAGATGCCGTGGGAGAAGATCTACAAAATCTCCATTGCGACCACCACGATGAATATGGCGGTGGATCTGGAGGATCCGCACGCTAATAGTAACGGGGCGCTGCTGGATGCGGTGACCAAGGATCAGCTGAATACGGGGCTGACGGGACAGATCCGGTACCGGGTGAGCGAGGCGAATCTGTACGCGTTCATTTTCGGGATCAAGAAACCGATGGTGCATGTGATGGCGTACTTCGTTTCCGTGCTGCGGCAGAAGATCGCCAGCTTTGAAGCGAAGCCTCTGCCGGTGACCGCGAGCGATCCTGAAAAAGGCGCCGTGGTGGCTGGCATTTCGATCAACGACCTGCGCAAGAATCTGCGGGATTTGAACGAGTACATGGATCAGGAGTGCGTGTCGACCCAGGCGCGGTATGGAGTAATGTTCGATGCATCGCTGATTACAGGGATCGATCCGCCGCCGGAGGTGGAATCGGCGCTGGCGGCGATCAATACCGCCTATAACCAGGTATCGAGCGACATCAGCTTGGCCCACGCGGGCGCGGATCAGAAGATTGTGCAATCCCGGAGGGCGGTCGAGATCGAGACGCTGAAGGCGCAGGCAGAAGTCGAGCCGCTGCGGATGATGGCGCTGGAGCTGGCGGATTTAAAGAAGCAGGGGCCGAACGTGCTGGACGTTTATATTCGCAACGTGAAGCTGGCGCTGCTGGGGAAGGCGCAGCAGATCTTCATGGGGGTACGGTCATGATGGACGTCGTGATTGCAATCGGCGTGACATTTCTCGGGATGCTGCTGCTTGAAGTGGTGGTGCTCGGTCTGGCGCGATTTTTCGGGCTGTATACGATCGTGACGGAGAGGACTTGCCGGGTTTACCTGTTATTCGGCAAGGTGGTCGGGATGATTTCGGAGCCGGGGTTTCACTTTCTGCCTGGCGTGCTGGGTGTGAAGGCTTTCGTGGTGAATTTTTTCGGCAAATGCTATGTGCTGGATCTGCGGCTGGATCAGGAATATTTGCGTAGCCAGCCGGTCAATTCGGAAGAAGGCGCGCCGATGGGGATCGGCATCTGGTATGAGATGCAGATCAGCGATGCGGTGTCGTTCCTGTTCAAGAATACTGATCCGCGCGGGTCGCTGCGGGCGAATGTGAGCAATGCGACGGTGCGGTGCTTGAGCAATATGCCGCTCCAACAGATGCTGGAGACGAGGCATCAGATGAGCCAGACGGTGCGGGCGGAGGTATCGGAAAAATCGGTGGCGTGGGGGTATCAATTAGGGTCGGTTTATGTGCGCAAGGTGCATTTTCGCGACGTGGGGATGATCAAACAGATCGAAGAAAAAGTCGTGAACCGGCTGCGGCAGGTGACGTCGGCGATCAAGCAGGATGGGGCTAATCAGGTGAGCATCATCACCAATTCGGCGGAGCGCGAGGCGGCGGTGGAGATCGCCAAAGCGGCGGTGGTGCGGCCGAACATGATCGGGACGGCGCTGAAGGAGATTTCGGGAGATCCGGAGGTCGCGGACGCGCTGTTCGAGCTGCTGGAGACGCAGAGGATTCTCAGTAACAGCTCGAAGCTGCCGCTATTTATGAATGGGGCGAGCGAAAAGCTGGTGGCGGAGTTGCTCGCCGCGGCTCCGGATGGAGCTCCTCCGCCAGTGCCGGGGACGCGGTAAGTTTACGAACTTGCCTGGCGGCGATAGCCCAGGTAAAAACCGGCGCCGATCAGGCCCATCAACGTCAGCCATAGCGAGGCGGGCGCAGGGGTAGCGGAAGGGGTGCTGCCGACGGGTCCTGTGAAGTTGCCTGAATTCTGGATTATGTAGGCCACCATGTTCAGGGAGAACTGTCCATTGGCGTTCAGCGGCGAGAAGGTCGCGCCCGTGGCCCAAACATCAATGTCGCCTTCCATGACAAGGGCGCCGCAGGTGGGACAAAAGGTTCCTTTGGGCCAATAGGCGGCGGTCACATTGCCGCTACCATCGGTCGCTCCGACCGTCCCGCCGTGGCTGGAGACGGCGCCGGAGTTGAAATAGCCGATATCGTAATAGCCCGTTACGGAGCCGACCGGACCGAACGGACCCGCGGCCAGATAACCAGCCGGAGTCCAGGTGGCGCCAGCTTGGGCGACCGTCGGGATGCCGAGCTTGATGCCGATCGGATCGTTGGCGGTATCGTCTTCGGCGAGCAATAGATCGCCACCGGAGGTGAAGAAAGCGTAGACCTGGTTGATTTGAGTGGTGGAGGCGCTTGAATTGGCCCACCAGGGAATCACCAGACCTTTAATGCCGGTCAGATTCGCGGTGCTGGTTATATTGGTGGTGGTTATGGCAGTTCCGACGGTGCCGCCGGCGCCGAAAAAAGCGGCCGTTTGCAGGGCGTTTCGGAACGCGGCGTTCTCTGAACCATCCCAACCATAGCTGGCGCTGCCGCTGATTGCTCCGACAAGACCGCCTAATACATAAGGAGTCGTGGCCATGGCGGGCACACTCCCGATCAGTGAGAGCACAAGGGCTCCCGTCCTCATAGATAACATTAAATTTCCCTCCGACCCGGTGTGTTTGGTATCACCCAGGTTTATATAGTGATAGGGCGATAATAACTTAGAACTAAAGGAGATGCAAGATTTTTTTTAATTGCTTTCGCCCAGCCGATGGAGTTTCACAAGGTTCGTACTGCCGGAGCGGCCGATGGGCTGGCCGGATACGAAGACCACGTTGTCGTTGGGTTTCAGGAGACCGGCGGCAACCAGGCGCTGCTCCATTTGAAGGAGCATCTGATCGGTGGATTTTACGTCCGGGGCGATGATCGGGGTTACGCCGAAGGAGATCGCCAACTGGCGGGCGATGCTTTCGCTTTGCGTGAAGGCGTAAATCGGGACCGGCGGGCGGAGGCGGGAGATGAGGCGGGCGCTGGCTCCGCTGGAGGTGTAAACGACAATGGCGGCGACGCCGGCGGAGCGGGCGGCCCGATAGGCTGCGTCAGCAATGATCTCGGCATTGGAGGGCGTTAAGGGCGGCAGAGGCTCGCGAAATCCTTGCGGGCGCAGCCAGCTCTCCGTTTCGTCGGCAATGCGGGTCATCATACGGACGGCCTTGCCGGGATATTTGCCGGAGGCGGTTTCGGCGGAGAGCATGACGGCGTCGGTGCCGTCGCAGATCGCATTGGCGACGTCCGAAACCTCGGCGCGGGTGGGCGAGGGATGCTCGATCATGGATTCGAGCATTTGCGTGGCGGTGATCACGAATTTGCCTTTAGCGCGGGCGCGTTCAATGATGTGCTTCTGAATGAAGGGCACTTTTTCAAGCGCCATTTCGACGCCGAGATCGCCGCGCGCGACCATGACGCCGTCGCTTTCATCGAGGATCTCCTCCAGGTTTTTCCAGCCCTCCGGTTTCTCGATCTTGGCGATGACGGGGAGACTGGCGCCATGCTCTTCGAGGAATAATTTGAGGCGCAGCAGGTCGCTTGGTTTGCGGACGAAGGACAAGGCGACGAAATCAATGCCGGCTTGCAGGCCGTGCTGGAGATCCTCCATATCTTTGCGGGTGAGAGAAGAGGTAGAGAGCTCGACGCCGGGAAGGTTGATGCCTTTGTGATCGCCGAGGGGGCCGCCGGTGACGACTTCGCAGCGGACGGAGACGGCGTCTGTCGAGAGCGCTTTCAGCTCAATGCTGCCGTCGGCGAGCAGGACAGGATCGCCGGGCCTTACATCCTTGGCAAAGTGAGTATAACTGGTGGAGGCGAGGGACGAAGTTCCGAGCAGAGGCTCCGTGGTGATGGTGAAAATGGCTCCTTGTTCGAGGTCGCAGCGGCCTCCTTCGAAACGGCCGAGGCGGATTTTCGGGCCTTGGAGATCGAGAAGGATGCCGGCGTGTACGGAAAGCTCAGCGGCGGTTTCACGGACGGCGGCGATGCGGGCGAGGTGGTCTTCCCAGGTCCCGTGGCTGGTGTTGAGCCGGAAAACGTCAACGCCGGCGTCGAACATGCGTCTTAAATAAGGAGGCTGATCGGTGGATGGGCCTAGGGTCGCGACGATTTTTGTGCTGGGCATGGTGAGAGGAGCGCACGGTAGTAGACACTTCTATTATGCGACTCCTTCGTGATAAACGGAACGAAAGGTACCCTTCCGCGCATCATAGAGGGGTGTGGCTTCCCATCACAAAAGAAGCCGATTCGACGTGGAGTATTCTAAATCTAGAGGATGCATGAATTTACGCCAAAATAAATTCCTATTGGGAGCGGCAGCATGGGCCGTGATTGGACTATCCGCCGCCTGGGGGCAGACTCAGGATACGAGCGGGAACGGATTGCTCAAAGGGAATTTCGCGTTCCGCAACGTCGCGGTGACCAACGTCGACGATGATAACAATGCGACCGAAGTGACAGCGACCTACGGCACGATCGTGTTCGATGGCAACGGAAATTACACCATTACGGGCATGCAAGTGGACAATGTCGTTTCGAGCACGCCGCAGACCTTCAGCGCGACCGGAACTTACGCGATCGGCGCCAATGGAACGGGCTATGTAACCAGTCCGCTCTACCCCACCGATAACACCTCGTTCTTTTATGAGTATGGCGCGGTCTCGCAGGGCGTGTTCACGGGAAGCACGACGGAAGCGGGGAGTCAAGGCGTCGTGAATAATGACATCTTCATTGCGATTCCCACTGGATCTGCTCCCACCAACGCAAGTTTCACGTCCGTGTATCAGACTGGGGTGCTGGATTTCAGCGGCGGAACCAGCACGGCAATCAATAATGCGCTGTTCAACCTGAGCCCCAATGGGAAGGGCGGGTTAGCGGCGATTACGCTGAACGGACAGGCGTCCAACCAGACCAGCGCCGCCGTTCCGTTGACCCAGACGATCACGGGAGCAACCTATAACTTCAACAGCGATGGAAGCGCGACGCTGACGGTTCCACTGCCTTCCGGTGCGACCGCGTCGACCGCGTTATTTACCGGGACTAAGACGATTTTCCAGTCGGCGGATGGGAACTTTATTCTGGGATGGACCTCGACTGGCTACGATATTTTCTTCGGCGTGAAAGCGCTGGCAGCAGGGACGGGATCGAACAGCATCAGCCAGGGCTTGTATTTCACTGCCGCCGAGGAAAGTTTCCCGACTTCCTGGGGAGTGGACTCATATTACGGATCGGAAGACAACACGGCCGACACCAATGGCGATGCAATTCTTCATCAGCGGCTGAGCTCCTTTGGCCTTTACTCAAATGGCGCGGAGGATTATGGCTCTGACGATTCTCTGATGGTGAACTCAGATGGAACTGCCAGCGACTACTTCTACAATTACGCCTTCGGTGCTGGGGGCCAAGCGTATGTCGGCGTCGGGCTTTATGGAAGTGGACTCTACTCGCTGGTGGTAGGCATGCACGCCGCTTCGTTCTCCGGGTCGGGCGTGTATCTGAACCCGATCGGAGTGTTTAACGCTGCCAGTTATCAGCCGATTACGGCGAGTCTTGCTCCGGGTGAGCTGATTACAATGTACGGCTCCGGTCTCTCTTCGACGACGATGGCGATTCAGGGCGGCCAACCGGCGCCGACATTGGGCCTGGGCGGCGTTACAGCCACGATCAACAGCATTCCGTGTCCGGTTTTCGCGGTGAGTCCAGGGCAGGTCTCGATTATTGTGCCGTACGAGATTACCGTCCAGGGGACATACCTCGCTGATATTCAGGTGACGAATAACGGGGTGAAATCGAACGTGGTGCAGATGTATTATCAGGATTCCGCGCCGGGGGCGTTCTCAGACACTCAGAACGGGCTGGGGTTTGCGGCCGTGCGGGACGCGGTCACGGGAGCGCTAATCGATCAAGCCAATCCGGCGCAACCCAACGAATATCTGGCGATTTACATGACGGGTTTGGGCACGGTCACGCCTCCGATTACCGATGGCGCGGTGCCGTCGCTCACGACACTCAGCTACTCGGACGAGAATACTTTGGGCAATTTGACGGTCTTCTTTAACGACTATACCGCCGATTCGCTCGGCAACCAGGGAACCATTCAGTTTGCGGGGCTGGTGCCGGGACTGGCTGGCTTGTATGTGATCAACGTGCAGCTTCCGGAGGCCGGTGTGCTCGGTTCGGGGGACATCGTGGAACTGGAGTTCCTGACCGACAGCGCCGACGTAAATCAGATCTATATCCCATATGGGCCCAATGCGCCCACTCCTTTGAGCCGGCCGGTGAAGCATCTGACGGCGAAGAGCCGGGCGGCGCGTGCCGCGGCGATACGGGCGGCGCGGAGCAAAATGAAAGCGAAGGCGGGGAGGGGCCAATAGCACCACAGGCCGCGCTGTATCAAGTAATTCACGCGATTTAAATTCGGTATATACTCCACGCTGATAGGTTTCTACGAGGGGGTATGCCGAATGACTCGCTTTCTGGGGATCTTGGCGATCTGCGCGCTGGCAGTGGAGCCATCTTTCGCGCAATTTGACACGGCCGAGGTTCTGGGCACGGTCAGGGACAAAACGGGAGCGGTGGTTCCCAAGGCGGCATTGACGCTGCTGAGCGTCGACACCGGCATACAGGCCAAAACAACGGCCGACGATAGTGGGAATTACACTTTTTCCAACGTAAAAATCGGTCGCTATACGGTGACCGCGGAAGCCAAGGGATTCTCGAAGGAAGAGGCGTCCGGCATCACGGTAAACGTCGGAGCGCGGCAACGTGTGGATTTTGCGTTGGCTGTGGGCGCGGTAAGCGAAACGGTGGAAGTGAGCGGCGCGGCCGCAGCGCTCGAAACCGATTCGAGCGAGCACGGGCAGGTGATCAATAGCGAAGCGATCGTGGAACTACCGCTCAACGGGCGCAATTATGCCGACCTGGCGCTGTTATCGGCGAATGTGGTGAAGTCTCCCATTGCTGTTTCGTTCTCGCCCAGCGGCACCCCGCGGGAGGGGTCGTTCAACGTGAACGGGATGCGCAGCACGTACAACAATTTCCTGCTCGACGGGTTGGATAACAACTCCTACGGGACCAGTAATCAGAGCTATTCCTCGCAAGTGGTGCAGGCGTCTCCGGATGCCATCGCCGAGTTCAAAGTGATCACCAGTAACTACAGCGCCGAATACGGGCGCGTGGGCGGAGCGGTGGTCAACGCGGTGATGCGGTCCGGAACGAACCGGTTTCATGGCACGGTCTACGAATTCATGCGCAACACCGATTTGAATGCCACCGGATATCTGTTCACCAACGCGGCGTTCGTCAAGCCGTCGCTACAAAGGAATCAGTTCGGAACCACGATCGGTGGGCCAATTATCAAGAACAGGCTATTCTTTTTTGCCGATTATGAAGGCTACCGGCAGTTACAGCGATATCTGAATTTCGATTCGCTTCCGGACGCCAATGACCGCTTGGGCATCCTACCGGTGGCCGTGGTGAATCCTCTGACAGGCACGGTTTATCCGGCCAATACTCAGATTCCTGCCTCAGCCTTCAATCCGCTGGCCGCTGCGATGCTGGGCGAACTGCCGCCGCTGACCGGCGCCGGGCGGTCGAATAATTACGAAGCGCTACTGCTGATTCGGGATTACAGCGATAAATACGATGTGAAAATCGATGGCCAGATCAACGACCGCATGACGGCGTTCCTACGCTGGAGCCAGCGCAAGGACATCCAGTTTTATCAATCGTCCTATGCCGGCCCCGCGGGCGGCGATGGAAACGGGTTCATTCATTCGATCGATCAAAACGCGTCGGCGGGCTATACCTGGACGGTTTCGTCCAACTCGATTCTCGAAGCCCGGTTGGGATTTACGCACTTGCTTGGCGGGAAAGAGCCGCCGCTTCTGGGTGGGCCCAGTCTGGAATCCCTGCTGGGGATTCAAGGCTTGCCGACCACGCCGAATCTGACCGGCGGATTCAACTCGCAATCGATCAGCGGATACACCGCGCTCGGCAGGCAGACCAGCAATCCGCAGTTCCAAAATCCGACGTCCTGGGATCCGAAAGTGAATTTTTCGAAAAACATGGGGCGGCATTCGATCAAGATGGGTTGGGAATATCTGAACATCCGCACCGAAATTCTGGACGTAAATCCGCTGTACGGGCAGGATGTGTACTCGGGACAGTTCAGCAAACCCACTTGCGCTCAATTGGAGCAGGCAGCGGGCTGCACCGTTGCATCCGATTCGACCAGCTACGATCTGGCCGACTTTATTTTCGGTCTGCCTAGCCAGATTAACCAGGGCAGCGATACAGTAGTGAATCTGCGGCAGTACGTCCATGCGCTGTACGTGCAGGATGACTGGCATGTGACGCCGAAGCTGACGGTGAACGTGGGCCTGCGCTGGGAATTCGCGACGCCTCTTTATGAGCGCGACAACAACTATTCAAATTTCAATCCGATCACCGACACCATGCAAATGGCCACCTCCGGCAGCCTGTATGACCGCAGCCTGGTCCATCCCGATCATTCGGATTTCGGGCCGCGTCTCGGCTTGGCGTACAGCATCGATTCGAAAACGGTGGTGCGTAGCGGATACGGGATCAGCTATACCTTCTTCAACCGGGTGGGCAGCGCGCTCGAAGGAATCAACGCTCCGCAAGCTCTGTTCGGAGTGATCAACCAGAGTTTCCCTAACGGCGGTCCGGTGCCGGCCTCATTCCTGACGACGATTAACAGCTTCACCACCGGCATCGCGAATCCGGCGGCCTTCAATCCGGTGAATTCCAACGTGGTCTACATTCCACCGAACAGCAAATGGCCGTACATCCAGAACTGGTTCCTCTCGGTGCAGCGCGAGATCAATAAGAACACGCTGATCGAGGTTTCCTACAACGGGAATCACAGCCTGCGGCTGCCGATTCTGGCCGATTATAATCAGGCCGCGCCGAACGCGCAGACGGCGACCTGTAATTTCACGGTCACACCGGCGATCACTTCAGGATGCCTGGGCGTGCAAGCGCGCCGCCCGATCCCGACCTACGGTCCGATCACCTGGGTGGACCCGGCGGGCGATAATCACTATGACGGACTTTCGGCCCGGGTGGAGCACCGCTTCGGCAGCGGACTTTACTTCCTGAACTCGTTTACCTGGGGACACGCGATTGGCGATTCGGAGCAGGCTCTGGAATATTACGCCGGCTATTTCGAGGCGAATCCGCAAAATATTCACAATCTGGCGGCGGAAGTGGGTCCATCGAGCTTTGACGTGAAGTTCAACAATGTCACCAGCATCGTGTATCAGATTCCGTTTGGGAAAGGCCGCCAATTCGGTGGCAGCATGAATCCGTTTCTCGACGCCGTGGCCGGCGGCTGGGAGCTGAATACGATCAACACGGTCCACACCGGGACGCCGCTCGATGTGGCTTACGGACCATCCAGCATCAACGACGTGACCGGTCTTTCGAACGATTATCGCGGCGAAGCGTTCCTGCGCCCGAACGTCACGGGCAGCGCGGCCAGCCAGAGCACGGCGCAATCTCTGAATACTTATTTCGCCGGCTATACCTTCACCACGCCTCCCGCGACCGATCCTTTCGGCGACCTTGGCCGCAATTCGTTCCGCGCGCCGGGCCTGGAGCAGTGGGATTTCGCCGCCGATAAGAGCTTCACCATCCACGAGGGAATCAAGCTCCAGTTCCGGTCGGAATTTTTCAATTTCACCAATCACACCAACTTCGGAGTCCCGACCACAACCACCACTTCCTCCGCGTTCGGGACCATCCGAACAACGTATCCATCGCGGCAAGTGCAGTTCGCGCTGAAGCTTTTGTTCTAACCGGGCAGCACGGTAGAATAAATTCTGAATGGCTAAATTTCCCGGTGTGGATTATCTCCTGATCGATTCCCAGTTGAATGAGCAGGAGAAGATGGTTCGGCAGACGGCCCGGCAGTTCGTCGATGAGCAGGTGATTCCTCAGATTCGGGACTGCTTCCGCGATGGCCGGTTTCCGAAGGAATTGATCGGGGAAATGGGCCAGCTGGGATTTTTCGGGGCCAACCTGGAAGGCTACGGATGCGCCGGCATGAACAACGTCGAGTACGGTTTGGTCATGCAGGAACTGGAGCGCGGCGACTCCGGCATCCGCAGCTTCGCCAGCGTGCAGGGCGCGCTGGTGATGTATCCGATCTATGCGTACGGGACGGAGGAACAGAAGCAGAAGTGGCTGCCGAGGCTGCAATCGGGCGACGCGATCGGATGTTTCGGCCTCACCGAGCCGGGGTTTGGATCGAATCCGGCGGGCATGCTGACGCGTGCGACGCGAGATGGGTCAGACTGGGTCCTCAATGGCGAAAAGACCTGGATCACCAACGGATCGGTTGCCGATGTCGCCATTGTTTGGGCGCGGGCTGAAGATGGCATTCGCGGTTTTCTGGTGGAGAAAGGAACACCGGGATTTTCATCGTCCGAATTGCATGGCAAGTTGTCGATGCGGGCATCGGTAACGGCGAGCCTGGCGTTGAGCGACGTCCGCGTCAAGGAATGCGCGATGCTGCCCGGCGCCAGAGGGTTGAAAGGACCGCTGGGATGCCTCACTCAGGCCCGCTACGGGATCGGTTGGGGCGTGCTGGGCGCGGCGATGGATTGCTACGAGACAGCGCGATCGTATTCGGTCCTGCGGAAGCAGTTTGACGATAAGCCGATTGCGTCCCATCAACTGGTGCAGGAGAAACTGGCCGACATGATCACGGAAATCACCAAGGCTCAACTGCTCGCTCTGCACTGCGGGCGTTTGAAGGATGACGGCAAGATCGAACCGTGGCACATTTCAATGCTGAAGCGGAACAATGTGAGGATGGCGCTGGAGTGCGCGCGCCAGTCGCGGGATCTGCTGGGTGGCAACGGAATTATGGACGAGTATCCAATCATGCGGCACCTCTGCAATCTGGAAACCGTGAAGACCTACGAAGGCACGGATCATATTCATACCTTAGTCATCGGGGAGCGGGTGACGGGCGTGGCGGCGTACAAGTAAACGGCGTGGTAAACTGGTTGAGAATCGTATGATTTACCTGCTGACAACGATACATGTGATTGTGTGCCTGTTCCTGGTGGTGGTGGTGCTGCTGCAAAGCGGCAAAGCCGCGGACCTGGCCGGAGCGTTCGGCGGCATGGGTTCGCAGACGGTATTCGGCCCCAGAGGCTCGGCGACAGTGCTTTCGAAGGCGACCACCATCGCTGCGGCGCTGTTCATGGTTACCTCTCTATCGCTTTCCATTTTGGCCACGCGAAATGGCGGAGCGGTTCCGGCGATTTTCGACAAAAAGGCCCCGGCGCAACAGAAGAACAATAAGCAAGCGCCGCCGCCGGTGGGTTCGTCCCTGCCAATTCAAGTCACGCCTTCGGTGAACGGACAACCTCAACCGGCGCAAACAATCCCTGTGCAGGTGCAGCCGCCACCGCAAGGGCAAAAGAAGTAAAAGTTTTCCACCTGCGGAGGTGGCGGAATTGGCAGACGCACTAGCTTGAGGTGCTAGCGGGAGCAATCTCGTGGGGGTTCAAGTCCCCCTCTCCGCACCATTTCTTATAAAGTGGTTATTGGTCGATCAGCAATGACTCGAAGAAATTCGAACATGCTCACGCTGGCCCCAGTCTGAGTAAACTCAAAGTGCGGGCCCTTAGCACAGCGGTTAGTGCAGCGGACTCATAATCCGTTGGTCGTTGGTTCGAATCCAACAGGGCCCACCAGAATATGTACCTTTCTCTCAACAGCGTTCCAATTGGCGGCAATTTGTCGTGGCCGGAGTTCGCCCGGCTCGCTTCCTCTGCCGGATTTGGAGGCGTGGATCTGATGCTGGCATCCGCGATGGCGGACGGGGTTCAGAAGACGCGCGCCATGTTGGACGAGCTTCATCTGCGGCCCGCCTTCGCCGGCCTTCCGGTCGAGTTTCGCAAGGATGATGCGGCGTTTCGCCAGGGCTTAGCCAAGCTGGAGGAGGCCACTCCTTTTTGCGCCGCCATCGGCTGCCCTCGCCTGATCACGTATCTTCCGTCGTCGAGCGAAACGCCGAAGGACGAGTTGCGCCGATTATACAAGAAGCGCTTTTCAGAGTGCGCCAATATTATGGCCCGCTCCCATTGCCGCCTGGGACTGGAGTTTCTCGGCCCGCTGCACATCCGCACGCAGTTTCCGCATGAGTTCATCTGGAAGATGGATGAGATGTTGGAATTCGCCAAGGAGTGCGGCTCGAACGTTGGCCTCACACTCGATGCGTGGCACTGGCATCACGCTGGAGGCACGATCGCGGACATCCTTGCCGCGGGGAAAGATCGCATTGTCGTGGTGCACTTTGACGACGCGCCGGATTTGCCCGCCGACCGGATCCGCGATAACCAGCGGCTGCTGCCCGGAGAGGGCATCATTCCCCTGACTGGCTTTTTGCAAGCCCTGCAGAAGATCGGCTATGAGGACTCGCTCAGCGTGGAAGTTTTTGGGCGCGGGCTGAAGGAAATGCCGCCTGCGGAGAGCGCGAAGCTGTGTCTCGATTCGAGTGTTGCGGTATTTAAGAAGGCCGGCGTTCCGCTCACGTGACGACTCCACAGTAGCGTCCGCTTATCCGGCAGGGTTTGGCAAGACCTCCGGCGCTCCGATCACCTTTCTATCGCGAACCTATCAGCTTGGATCATTCCGGAAGCAAAATGCCACTTGGGAATACCTCAGCGGCGGCGAAACGATTGAAAACTGGACCACTCTGACCACCCTGATCGACCGGCCGGACGCTCGCACGCTCCCGGATCTGGACCGTCTGGCCGAAGGCATCATGTCGACTTATCAGTCTCATTGCGGCCAAATCCTGCTGGCGAAATCCAGGCGCGATCACTGCGGCGCGCCCTGGGAAACGCAGTCCTGCCCGACCCTCGGCACCTTGCCCCGCGTGGAGTTCTGATTCCAATCTAAAGATTCGTGCGAAAATGAGGTTTCCTCATGGCTGAGCCTCAACGCACTGCACTCATAACCGGAATTACTGGACAAGACGGATCTTTTTTAGCCGAACTGCTGCTTTCGAAAGGATATATCGTCCACGGCATCGTCCGCAGAGCTTCCACCTTCAACACCGAGCGCCTTGACACGATTTATGCCGACCCGCATGAGCTCGGCGCGCGCCTCTATCTGCACTATGGAGACATGGCCGACGGCGCGTCGCTCCGCAAGATCGTCGCCCAAGCCAAGCCTGCTGAAATCTACAATCTGGCGGCGCAATCGCATGTCCGTGTCAGCTTCGATCAGGCCGAATACACGGCCGACGTAGTCGCCACCGGCACTTTGCGTCTTCTTGAAACCGTGCGCGAGTACGCCGCATCAGGCCACGCTGTGAAATTCTATCAGGCTGGATCATCTGAAATGTTCGGCGCGTCCCCTCCTCCTCAAAACGAGGACACGCCGTTTTATCCGCGCAGTCCGTATGCGGTCGGCAAAGTCGCAGGACACTGGTTTGCCAGGAATTACCGCGAGGCGTACAACCTATTCATTGTGAACGGCATTCTCTTCAACCATGAATCGCCGCGCCGCGGGGAGACCTTCGTTACCCGGAAAATTACCCGCGCCCTGACCCGCATTAAGCTCGGATTGCAGGACAAGCTGTACCTGGGCAATCTCGATTCTTCGCGCGATTGGGGATACGCCGGCGATTTTGTGGAGGCGATGTGGCTGATGCTCCAGCAGCCGGAGCCCGACGATTACGTAGTGGCTACCGGGGAAGCTCACTCCGTGCGTGAATTTCTGGACATCGCCGCCGAACGCTGCGGCCTGGATTGGACCCAGCACGTTGAAACCGATGCACGCTACCTTCGTCCCACCGAAGTCGATGCGCTCTGCGGTGATGCGTCGAAGGCGCGAACCAAGCTCGGATGGAAACCGAAGGTGAGTTTCGAGCAACTGGTCGTGATGATGGTGGAACGCGACTTCGAGCTCGCCCGCCAGGAGCGTACGTTGGCCGCGGCTGGACACGTGGTGGTGTCCCGCGGGCTGTCGCACCGGTAGACCACGGAACATTTGGCTCATGGATAAATCCGCATCCATTTTTGTTGCCGGCCATCGCGGTATGGTTGGCTCGGCCATCGCTCGCCGTCTCGCCGCGGAGGGATATTCGCACCTCCTGCTGCGTACGCGCGCCGAATTGGATTTGACGCGCCAATCCGCGGTCGACGAATTTTTCGCCGCCGAGCGGCCTGCGTATGTTTTCCTAGCCGCAGCCAAAGTCGGGGGCATTCTCGCCAATTCGACCCGCCCGGCGGAGTTTATTGCGGAGAATCTCGCCATCCAATCGAACGTCATCGATGCAGCGTATCGCAATGGGGCGAAAAAGCTGCTCTTTCTCGGCTCCTCCTGCATCTATCCTAAATTTGCGCCGCAGCCCATCCGCGAGGAGTCGCTGCTCGAAGGCGCGCTGGAGCCGACCAACCAGTGGTACGCCATCGCCAAAATCGCGGGCATCAAAATGGCGCAGGCCTATCGCGCACAGTACGGTTTTTCTACCATTGCGTTAATGCCGACCAATCTTTACGGCCCCGGCGACAATTTCGACTTGCAATCATCGCATGTGGCGCCGGCCATGATCCGTAAATTTCACGAAGCGAAGATCGCCCGCGCGGCCGAAGTCATTTTGTGGGGAAGCGGGACGCCGCGGCGCGAGTTTCTGCATGTGGACGATCTCGCCGACGCCGCTCTGTTTTCAATGTTGCATCACGATTCGGAGCAGATTCTCAACGCCGGAACGGGCCAGGATCTGACCATCGCGGAGCTGGCGGAGACCATCCGCTCCATCACCGGATTTGAGGGAAACATCGTGTGGGACCGCTCGAAGCCGGACGGCACGCCGCGCAAGCTGCTGGACGTTTCGCGCCTGGCTTCACTCGGCTGGAAGGCGCGTATCCCACTGCGTGAGGGCTTGGAATCCGCCTATAAGTGGTATCTTGACCAGGCATGATGTCCCACGAAACAGCAGAACCTGCGAAAAACTTGGGACAGCCTACTCCGTCCCAAGGCGCCGTTTTTGCGCCGCGTGGACAAAGCGGGCTGTCCCCAGTTTTTCGCCCCATCCATTCAACCCCGCAGCGCTTTCATTCCCATCCTTGCCCGATCTCAGGACGGGGGAACACTCCGATTGTGGGGCGGTGCCATGCGCTGCCAGCGATATCGACTCCGCATCGCTACCGAGCCGTGACCGCAGGGAGCGGAGTCTTCGTAGATGTTTTCGAGAGTCTCGACGCCTGATAAGCTAGCCCATGGAAACGCTCTCGATCGTCATCCCTGCCTACAACGAAGAGCGAAGATTGCCGGCTACACTCGACCGGATTCTCGCGTACCTGGAGCACTTGCCGGTTTCCGTGACCGAGATTCTGGTCGTCGACGACGGCTCCCGCGACGGAACCGCGGCTCTAGTCGAAGCCCGGGGCGGCCTTATCCGCCTGGTCAGCAATCCCGGAAATCGCGGCAAAGGCTACGCTGTCCGCCACGGAATGCAGGCCGCCCAGGGCGATTGGATTCTGTCCACCGACGCGGATCTTTCGGCGCCGATTGAGGAGCTGGACAAACTAATCCTTGCCGCCCGCCGCGAAAGCGCCGTGGTCGCGATCGGCTCCCGCGCGCTCGATCGTAAACTGGTGAAGGTGCATCAGCCGATGATGCGGGAGGTGTCCGGCCGCGCCTTCAATATCGTGATGCGCCTGGTGACCGGGCTGCCGTTCCGCGATACGCAGTGCGGGTTCAAATTATTCCGCAAGGACGCCGCACGGCAGATTTTTTCCCGCCAGGTTGAGGAAGGCTTCAGTTTCGATGTTGAAGATCTGTTGATCGCCCAGACACTCGGGCTGCGCTCGATTGAAGTGCCGGTCGAATGGAGCAACGTCGAAGGCACCAAGGTCAGCCTCGCGCAGGGAATCAAATCATTCGCCGATCTGGTGCGGATCCGCAGCCGCGCCCTCCGCGGAACGTACAAATAAAAAGACCGGTAACGGCCGATAACTTTTCTCATGCGATCGCCCTCCTTGACGTCCGGAGTTCGATGAAGCCCGATGACTATCCCGCCTCCGAACCCCGACTGTAAAGGAGGGGATGTCTTAATGCTGCAACAGCACACAAATAAAAAATCCCCTCCCTGACAATCAGGTTCGGTAAAGGCCGGTATCTATCCGGCCCCGAACCCCGACTGCAAAGGAGGGGATGTGTTTTACGAAGCGTTCTAATGCTGCAACAGGGTCAAAATCTGCTGCGGAGCCGAGTTCGCCTGCGACAGGGCCGCGATGCCGGCCTGGAGCTGGATCTGCGATTTGGTCAGGTTGGCCGATTCCGTCGCCATGTTGGCGTCGCGGATGCTGGACTCGGAGGCAGCCAGGTTGGTCAACTGCGAAGACGCCAGGTTGATGGCGTAGTTCAAGGTGTTCTCGCCGTTACCCACAGCGGCTTGCGCCGTGCCAAGCGAGCTCACCGCGTTTGCCAGGGCGCTGACAGCCGCGGTCGCCGTGGCGATGTTGCTGATGTCCGCGGTGGAACCGGTGCCGTTGGCGGCCGAGCTCGATACCATGCCGCCGCTCTGTCCCGTGGTGCCGTCGGCGATGCCGGCGGAAACACCCGCGACCGAACTGGCAGGCGAAGCTCCCAAGCTAACCTTGAAGCCGTTGCCCGCGCTCATAAAGCTCACTCCCTCTACGCCGGTCGTGTTGCCCGTCGTGCCTTCCTGTTTGAATGCGCCGATCTGTCCCAGCGTGGAGTCGTTTGAAGCGGCAATCGCCGTGTTGATCGTATTGACCGCCTGGTCGAGCGTGCTCGCGTTGCTCGTGTTCAGGTTGACGTTCAGCGTGTGCTGCGCGCCACTGGCGTCTACCGCGCTCAGTGTGATCGTCTGCGCATCGCCCGCGTTGGTCAGGCCGGTGAATTGATACACCGCGTTGCCTGTTGCGTTGGTGGCCTGCTGTGCGCCGGCCGAATCGACGCTGTCCTGCGCCGCGTAGGCGCTGGCCGTGCTCCCGGTGGAGGCAACGCCCGTGGATACGCCGAAACCGAACGCATCGCCCGTGCCGCCGACCGTATTCATGCGGAAAGCGGTGCCGTTGGTGCTCTGGATTTCAACCTTGCCGCCGTTATCGACGGCAGTGATGCCCGCCGCGCTCAAAGCAGCGTTGGCCGAGAACGCTTTATTCAGCGAGCTCAATTGCGCGGCTTCCGTGGTGCCGCCCGTCAGAGTGCCGAGGTTGATAGTCGCGCCGCCGTTAAGCGAGATCTCTACGCCCTGCGTCTTCGAGACGACTACCGCGGCGGATCCCGTTACCGGGCCGGCGGTCCCGTAGGTGCCGAATCCCAGTGAATTGCTCGTGTCGCCCGATGCCGCCACCTGGAAGCTCTGTCCCGCTTTCCCGACCAGCTGGATGGAGCCGGAGCCGTTATCGGTCGCCGTGATGCCCGTCGCCGCGAGTGCCGCATTGCCGGCGATCGCTGTGTTGATCTTCGCGAGTGTGGTTGCCTCCGTATCGGTGGTAGCCAGATTCACGGTGATCGCGCCTGCCGAGCCGGTCAGGCCTGCGCCTGTGATATTCAAGCCGACTGTTTCGGCCGCTGCCGGCGCCGCGAACGCCGCCGTTGCCACTGCTGTGACATTCGCCACGTTGCCGGTCGAGCCGCTGGAGAAGTTGCCCATCAGCGCGGTCGCCACCTGGTCTCCGCCCTGGACCTGGAATGCCGTCGAAGCGCTATTGAATGTCAATTGCGATTTGCCGGTGGCATCCGTATTGATCGCCGCCGTGATATTCGCGTTCTTGAATGCCGTCGCCTGCTGGCTGTTGCCGTTCCCCGCCGCCGCGATGGCCGAGTTCACCGCCGTCGCCAGTGTGTTGGCATCGGTGACGCCGTTCAGATTCACCGCGAGCGTGATCGTGTTCCCGCCGCTCGTGTTGGAGAATCCCGGCCCCGTGACTGTGAAATCGGTGGTGTTGTTCGAAATGGACGCCTGATTGGCGCTGTTCGATAGAATCGACGCCACGCTGGTCGTGCTGCCCGCGCCGATGTCGGTTCCCGCCTTGCCCGCGGCCTGCACGCCTTCGAGTCCAAGACTCTTCGCGTCGACTGTTGCCTGGCTCAGATCAATCGCGACGCTCCCGTTCGATGACGCGCTGACCCCGTTGGACGATTCGCCGCCGCCAATGAATACGCTCATATTGGTGGCCAAAGTTCCGCCCTGGTTCAGGCCGATCGCCTGCGCCTGCCGGTTGATTTCCCCCAGCACGCTCTGAAATTCAGTGTTCAGCACCGTGCGATCACCCGTGAAGGTTCCCGAGGCTGATTCCGTGGCCAGCGATCTGGCCGTGTCGAGCAAGTTCCCGATGCTGCTCATGCCGCTATCGGCGACCTGTAGCTCATTCTGTCCGTTGGTCGCATTCTGGATGCCCTGTGTCAGCACAGCTTCGTTCGAACGGTCGCCGTTGGCGATCGCCAGCCCGGCCGCGTCATCTCCCGAATTGACGATGCGCAGGCCTGAGGTGACCTCGTTGATTGTCTGGTTCTGGAAGTTACTCGTCTGAGTAAGATAATTCTCCGCCTGCAACGAGGCGACGTTGGTATTAATTGAAAAAGATCCCATTGATTCTCTCCTTGAATTCTGTTGTCTCCGGGAATCCTTTCCCGGTTCTTACAGGGCCCTTATCGGAGACCTTTCACGCTTCTTGAGCGTGCGCAGCAAAGAATTCACCGCTTTCCCCGATTTTTCTTTCGAAGCCGCCAAATTCTCCTGTGCCGTAATCTGAATTTCCTTGCGCAGCACCACCACGTGCTTCGGCGCCCGAATGCCCAGCTTCACTTGCGACCCTCCCATATCGAGAATCTCGATCTCGATATCGTCCCCGATCAGCAGCGCTTCGCCCGCGCGCCGCCGGATCACGAGCATAGCGCCCCTCCAGGAACCAGAGGATGTTTATGGGAGTACACCGCGTCCGACCGCACCGCCTGCACCGCCTTCCCGCTATCGAGGTTGACCACCACCGGCGCCAACAAATTGGCGGTGGGCGGCAAATCTTCGGCGGCCGTGATCACCGCCAGACATACCAGAGGCGAGGCCCCGCACGTGCCAAGCGCTTCCCCATCTTCGGCCGATAAAGCCAGCCGGTAATCCGCGTCAATCATCGCTACCGGTAGCAGAAGAAACGATAACTTAGGGTTGGTTTCGCTTTCCAGAAACAGCAGCGGTTCACGCTTCCGGCTTTCGATCAGGCGGAACCGCTTGTGCGTCTCAAACGCCGGAAGGCCGTGGGGAAATTCAAGGTGTATCGTCACGTGCGATTGGTAACCGCACTTGTCATGCCACCGCGTTTCCCGGAATTAGCGTATGCCATGCGGCACGTGCCTAAGTGCGCAGCAGCACCCCTCTAGAACATTCGGACTAACAAATTAGGCCGATCTACTTAGTGCAACGCTATCTTCCGATACGTAAACTGTAAGCGTAGCGATTGGAACACCCATGAAGAAACTGAATCATCTGAATATCAAAATGCTAATATGGCGCGATACCAAGGGCCAGGACCTCATCGAGTACGCTCTGATGGCAGGTTTCGTGGCAGTCGCCGCCGGCGCGATCATGCCCGGCGTCTCGACCAGCATCAGCCGTATTTTTTCCCAAGTCGCGTCCGTAATGCGTGGCTCGGCAGCGCAAAGTAGCGGATCATAAAAATTGGGGCCAGAGTAGGCCCATGTGCCATGTCGACGCTGGTGTTTGTGGGGTGGCGCCATGCGCTGCCAGCGATACCGCTATGTCCGACCGTGACCGCAGGGAGCGGAGTCTCCCTGGATGTTTTCGAGAGTGTCGACGCTCGGAGCGTTTACGAGGACCGCGCCGCCAGCGCCCCCCAGTTAAACCCCGCGCCGAAGCCTGCAAACACCACGGGCCCTGGCGTGGGATCCCATTCCGCCGCCGCGATCAGCATCGATGCCGACGACGTATTTCCATACTTTGATACGTTCGAGAACATCCGCGCCGCATCCACACCCAGCCCCTTCGCCACCCTGGTAATCAGGTTCTGATTCGCCTGGTGCATCACAAATTGCGTCACCTCCGCAGCCGCAATATTCTGGCGCGCCAGCACCTCCCCGATCACTGCCGGCAGTTTACGCGCCGCCTGCAAAATCACAGTCAGTCCGTTCATCCGCAGCGGCAACCCCCAATCGAGCGCCAGATCATCCCGAAACGCACCGTCCGTGTGCAGCACGGAGTCGAGCACTTCGAAACGCCCCGTCCGCGCGCTTACCAGCGCCGCTCCCGCTCCATCGCCGAATAAAATTGCCGTATTCTGATCGAGCGCCGCTCCCTGCACCACCGCTGACATTTTTTCCGCCGCGATCACCAGGACGTCACCGTACGATCCCGCCAGTTGTGCCGCCAAAGCCAGCCCGAAAATCGATCCCGCGCTCGCCAGCGGCAGATCGATCACCGGCGTAGTATGAAGGCCTAGCGCCGCCGCCGCCATTGACCCAGGCCCCGGGAATCGCCGCTCCGCGCTGCCGCTCGATACCAGCAACAGTCCCAGTTGGGAGGCTTCGATCCCTGCGCGCCCCAGGCAGTCCCGCGCCGCTCCCACCGCCAGGTCGGCCACCGTTTCTTCCCCCGCCCAGCGCCGCTCCCTGATGCCGGAGACGCTCTCGATCCACTCCGCCGTACATCCCAGTTGCGATGCCAGCTCCGCATTGGTCACCACGCGCTCCGGCAAATACGCCCCGAACGCGTGAATATAAGCCTGCGTCTTCATGATCTGTAATCCTGAATTTCAATACAGCAGTCTGCCGTGGTGGCGCAGGCGGTTCCGCCTGCGTCCCTCCTCACACCTTCGCGTGCTCTGAAAGATAGGCCTCAATCCGCGCGATGGAATCGAACTTCCTCGGATTCAAATCGGAATCCGGCACTTTGAAAGAAAACTCCTCTTCCAACCCGCTCACCAGATCCGGCAAAGCGAATGAGTCGAGCAGTCCGCTCTCGAACAGCGAATCTTCATCGCCGATATTCAGCGGCTGGTCGGTGACTTTTTGAAGGACTTTCAATAGACGATCGCGCATGCACCCATTATCTCCCGCCCAGCAGCGTGGCCTTCAAGGTGTGAAAAATAATGTACGCGTCTAACGATATCGACAGATTTTTGATGTAATACCGGTCGTACTCCAGCTTTTCGATGCTGTCCTCGATCTTGTCGTGATCTCTTTGATTGATCTGCGCCCAGCCCGTGATGCCCGGCTTCACTGAAAGACGCTGCCGGTAATACGGAATCCGCTCCTCCAGCACGGCCACGAATTCCTGCCTTTCCGGCCGCGGACCCACAATCGACATCTCGCCCCGCACCACGTTGAACAACTCCGGCAGCTCGTCCAGACGCAGTTTACGCAGCCACTTCCCCACCGTCGTGATAGGCGCGCCGGGCTGCATGGACCGGAATTTATATAACGAAAACAGCGCCCCGTTTCGTCCCGCGCATTGCTGCCTGTAAATCACCGGTCCCGGAGAAATGAATTTTACGATCAGCGCGACCACCGCCATCACCGGCAGCGCAATCACCAGCGCCATCACCGCCAGCAGCAGCGAATAGGCGGATTGCAGCGCCACGTTCGTCACGCGCGGGCTCATTTCATTCGAAAATATGAGCTGCGGCGGCGGCAGATCGCGGGTCGAGACTCGCCTGAATATGGCCTCATAGGTCGCCGACGCCTCTTCAATTTCGAGGCCCCCCAACCGCAGATTAAGCAAACGCTCCACCGGAAGCCCTTGCGGCGGCTGCTCCGTGCTGATCACGATGCGCGCCGGATGCCGCTCCGCAATCACCTCGTCCAACTGCGCGATGGAGCCCAGCCGCGGCGCATCCGTGCCCGCATCTTCAGCGTCGTCCAGATACCCGAGCACGGCCAGCCCCAGTTCCGGCCGCTCCGAAATATGGGCGATAATGTCGTGCATCGCCGGTGACGATCCCAGAAACAGCAGCTTCTGCCCGCCCAGCGATTTCAACAGCATGGTGGTGAAGAAAATCCGCCACAAAGGAAGCACGATCAACACCAGCAGGCTCCCGTAGACCATCGTCCATTTAGGAAGAAGCACACCCCATCCCGCGTAGCTCAGCGCCGATTGCAGTAGAAATAAAAGTCCCAGCACCAGACAGAACTGCTGGATCAGCCGAATACGGGAACCCACGCGGTAATTCTCATAAAGATCGTTAAAATAGAGCCCCGCCATGATGATGCCCATGACAAACGCAATGTGCCAATATCCCCCCTGCTCGAATAAAAACACCTCCAGGGGAACATCCAGCACCAGCCACGCAGCCAACAAATAGCAGCAAAACAGCAGCCCCGCCTCAGAAAGAACCAGCGCCACCGCGCTGCTGGGAATGGATACTTTAAAAAGCCGGATCATCTTCCGCTAGGAGCGTAACATACCTTTCGCCGACGATGGACGCCCCGTTGCCGCACCGACAGCAACGAAAACCATGGTCTGTCGGTCCATCCGGGCACAGCCCGGAGAGTGTCCGTGGGGCGGCGCCATGCGCTGCCAGCGACAGCGATGACCGCAGGGAACGGTGTCTCCTTGATGTTTTACCCGCCATGCGTAAGCATGCGGACGCCATCCTCAATTAAAAAACGCCGACATAGCATCAAACTCAGACCTGAACTCCGCCAACAGCACCTGCAACTGCTCACTCGAAAGCCCCAGCGACTCCACCAGCGACGCATCCGCGTCGTCCGGACATTTCTTCAGAATCGATACGCCCATCGAGTTCACGTATTGATTGGCCGCTTCCAGCACCCGGCTCAGCGCCACTTCATTCGGACGCGCCGTCGGATCCGTATCCGGGCTATGGTGATGGCGCACCGCATTCTGGATCGGCTCCGGAAGCTTCCAGAGGATCAGCGCTTCCGTGGAAAGCTCGGGATGGGTGAATCCGATTACTTCCTTCTCACACGCCAGCAGAGTTTTGCCACCGGCCTCATAGACCTGTAAAATGCGGCCATACTCCTCCGGCAGCCCCAGCGCGATCAGCAGCCGTCCGACGTCGTGCAACAGGCCCGAGACGAACGCGCCTTCGGCATAGTTCACCGTCAGACGCTGTGCCAACAGGTCGCACAGGATCGCACAAGCGGAGGAGTGCATGTTGAAGCGCGCCATGGACCACGTGGGCGGCGTATGCACCTGATTCCACATCCGCGTGATCGACATGCCCAGCACCACGTTCCGCAGTTTATTGATCCCCAGCAGGCTCAGCGCATGGCGCACTGAGTTGATCGTGCCGCGCCGCGCATATAACGCCGAGTTGACCATGTGCAGAAGATTGCCCGCCAGCACCGGATCCTTCTCGATCAGATCTCCCAGCTTTATGAACGAGACATCTTCGGTGGCCAAGGACGCCAGCAGCCGGTTCAAGATGGGGGAAAACGGCGGCAACGCCTTCAGGGCCAGTAATGCCCGCTCTTGGAGCGCTAACCGGTCTTCGCACAGCTTGTCTTCGCTCAGGGATGCCACGTCTGTCTTATCGTCAGCGGCGCGCAAGAGTTGCAGTTAAGATAATCCCGATGAGAGCCAGTGCGCTGATCATCGCGCCCCCAAGAAACCAATTGGAGCGGTAACGAAACGTCAGCTCATGATTTCCCGCCGGTGCGAATACACCCGAAAGCGCGTCGTCAACGATATAGACCGGAGTTGATTTTCCGTCGATCGTGGCCATCCAGCCCGGGAAATACGGGACCGCGATACGCAGCAGGCAATCGAACGCCGTAGAGTATTTTGCCCGGTAAAAATCACCCGTGTAGTCGACAATTTCGACTGTGGTTTTGCCGGGCGCGAGCGGACGCAGCTCGGTCTCGACAATCGCCGCTTTCGCCGGATCGAGCGTGGGCAGCAGCGCCCGCGCGGCGGCATGATTGGCCACAAATTTGACTTGCGGCGGCGCATACACCCGCGGCAGTACCGCCGGATTTTGGAACAGCGCCCCGCGTTGCGGGTCGATCGCACTCGTCACCGCCAGTCCGTTCAACAGCTTCCCGTTCTTTTCAATCGCCTTCAAATATTCCTGATAGCGTGAGAGCTCCAGAGGGTTGTATCCATAGGTAACTTCGGTCCGCCCTTCGAGCGAGCTATTCAGCGGACCGAACGCATTGGTATCAAACGGCGACCAGATGCGGACAAACGGGCGCTGCTTCACCGTTTCCAGATTCTTCTGAAGATTGGTAAATGCATCGCCATATTTATCGGCAAACGTCATGCTGGCATAGGCGAGCTGGTTGTCAGCCATGTTCCAAAACCACAGGTCGGCGACGCTCAAGAGCAATATCGCCATCATGATCCACGATTTATGAAATCGTTCCGCGAGCCAAGCCGCCCCCGCTGCCGCCGCCAGCGCCAGCCCCAGCGCCGCCACGAACCAGATCTGAACGGCGACAAACGCATACAACAGCGCAGCCACAATCAGCGCCAGCGCCAAAATACTGCGTTTTTTCGCCATTCCGATCAGTGCCAGCGGAATCAGCAAAATTCCCCCATAGAAATAAAACTGCGTCGCATCCGCTCCATAGAAATTCGGGAGCACCAATGTTGCCAGCGCCGCGGCTTTTAACCCGGCATGAGCGCCGCCGCGGTCAGCCTGCGCCATTAATGGAAGCGCCGGCAGAATCTGAATCGCCCCCAATAAAATCGCAACAATCACAAGGCCTGCCGCGCGTCTCCACGGCGCACGCTGAACAATCACGAGCAACGCCAGCGCCAGGAAACAATACCCGGCCATTTGGAACTGCCCGGCCAGCAAGATCAAGCCGCCAATCGCGCCCCCCAGCAGCATCGGCCCGCGCAACGCCGACCACAACAGCCAAGGCAACAGCGCCGCCGTTTCGAAAATTCCAACATGCGCGCTATTGGCGGCAAAGAATCCTCCACCCGCGTAAAATATCGCAGCCAGCAGCGCGAACATATGATCGCCATCCAACCGGCGCGCCAGCAGATACGTCCCGCAGAGAGCCAGAAATGCATGGAGCGCCAGTTCCCATTCGATCGCGCGCGGCGTAATCCCTATCAGGAAAAATGGCCAATGCAGCGGATACCAAGCGCCCGTTTGCGGGTCAGATAGAAATGGAAAGCCCGAGAAAATGAACGGCGTCCAGTGCGGCAAATGCCCTGCCAGCAAGGAGTTGGCGAAGTATTTCTGCGCCGAGTAGCTGATATCGACGGCGTCCCCTTGAATCGAAGTCTGGGCATCGAACAGCGGAATCGAGTAAAAAGCGATAGTAGCCAGCGCGAACGCCGCCCACATCTTGTGTTTTCGCACTCAGTTATTCTAAGCAACATGGGACTCCTTCTGCTGCTGCTCACCATGCAAGCCGAATTTCTGCATATGGAGGTTTTCATGAAGGACATGAATTGCCCCTCCTGTTCTGAGTCACTTGGCAAGGCTTTCGAAAAAATGCGCGGCGTCAAGCATGTCGAAGTCAGCATGAAAGACGGTACGGTCGTGCTTGATCTGGCTGATCAGAACCGGGTTACGCTCGAACAGGTTTGGGACACCGTCAAGCGAATCGGCTTCACTCCGGGAGAGACGAAAGTCATCGTTCGGGGCGCCGTTAAGGATTCGTTGATCACGGTTTTGGAAAAGACCATCGGCATCGAAGGCAGTGCGCCCGAAGGGGAAAATGTTGAATTGAAAGGTACAATCACCCCGCCGCCGGATCCGCGCACGCCAATCAAATTGCGAATTCCTTGAGATTTTCTTACCCCACGCCGCACATATAGGCATGGCTACTCCTGAGCGCACCCGCTCGATCATGCAGACGATTCTTCAGATGGATAAGCAGTTCGGCAAGGGCGCCGTATTGCAGCTTGGATCGCGTAACGTATTGCCGGTAAAGGTGATTTCGAGCGGATCGATTTCCGTCGATGCGGCGTTGGGCGTGGGTGGATTTCCGCGCGGGCGCGTTACGGAGATTTTTGGGCCGGAATCGTCTGGAAAGACCACTTTAGCGTTGCACGTCATCGCCGAAGCGCAGGCGGCGGGCGGGTCGGCGGCGTTTATCGATGCGGAACATGCGCTTGATCCGGCTTATGCCCGGAATTTGGGAGTAAATGTCGACGATCTCCTTGTTTCTCAACCGGATTGCGGGGAGCAGGCGCTGGAGATCACCAATGCGCTGGTGCAATCGGCGGCGATCGATATTCTGGTTGTCGATTCCGTCGCCGCGCTGGTTCCGCGCGCGGAACTTGATGGAGAGATGGGAGATAGCTTCATGGGACTGCATGCCCGTCTGATGTCCCAGGCCATGCGGAAGCTTACCGGTTCCATTGCGCGGACCAATACATGTTTGATATTTATCAATCAAGTGCGTGAAAAGATTGGGGTTGTGTTCGGCAATCCGGAAACGACCACCGGTGGAAGGGCCTTAAAATTCTATTCCTCAGTGCGAGTCGATGTGCGAAGGCAGGCCGCGATCAAGGACGGCGAGGTGGTTGTTGGGAACCGGACGAAGATCAAAATCGTTAAAAACAAAGTAGCTTCGCCGTTTCGGGAGGCGGAAGTCGATATTCTTTACGGCCACGGAATTTCACGCGAAGGCGATTTGCTCGATTTGGGCTCGGAAGAGGGAATTGTCGAAAAAAGCGGGGCTTGGTACAGCTATCAGGGCGAAAGGCTGGGCCAGGGGCGGGAAACTGCGCGGACATTCCTCAAAGAGCATCCGGAGGTGGGGGCGAAAATCGATGCCGCTCTGCGGCTGAAAATCGGGCTTCCGGCCGCCACTAAGCCGCTTGCTGCGACGGCTTAACCGGCCATAATCGCTTGTTTTATGCAGGCCAATAGGCCTTAATCGCACATAATTTGACCAAAGATACGCCATTGTGCTAACTTGACGGATTCGGAGCGGTTCGTCTCGACGTTCGATCCCTGCACATTTTTTGATGGAACAGACACTCCAAGCCCTGAGTGGGATTCTGCTAAAAGCTATCCCCACCGTAATTCTTCTAGTCATCCTGCATTTCTATTTGAAAGCGATGCTGTTCAAGCCGCTCCAGAAGACTCTGAAGCAGCGTGAAGAGTTAACGGCGGGAGCGCGCCAGGCGGCAAACGAGAGTCTGGCTGCGGCGGAGCGCAAGGCGCAGGACTACGAAGCGAAATTCCGCGACGCGCGCGCCGAAGTTTATCGAGGCCAGGAAGAAACGCGGCGGGTGTGGATCGAAGACCAGGCCAAGCAGGTTGCAGCGGCGCAGACGCGTTCGGCTGAAACTCTGACCGCGGCGCGGAAACAGCTTGCCGATGAAACTGTGACGGCGAAGCAGAGTCTGGTGGAAACCAGCGCGGCGCTGGCCGACCGGATCGCCAGCACGGTTCTGGCGCGGAGACAATCGTGAAGCGGGCTCTGCTGGCGCTGGTGTTTGTGCTGGGTGCGACGGCGATTCACGCACAGGAAAAAACGGAAGAGCCGGTTACGAAAGACGAAATGCTGGTCTGGAAATGGGCCAATTTCGTGCTGCTCGTCATCGGAGCCGGATACGTGCTTAATAAGTATTTGCCTCCCTACTTTAAATCCCGCACCACCGAGATTCAAAAAGACATTACCGAGGCGCAAGCGACGAAACTGGCGGCTGAGAAACGGGCGGCCGAAATGGACGCGCGGCTGAACGCGCTGGGCGCGGATATTGAAAAATTCCGGGCGCAGGCGAAGATCGAGATGGAGCAGGAAGCGGAACGCATCCGCCAGGAAACGGCTCGGCACATTGAAAAACTTCAGCGGCAGGCGGAGCAGGAGATTGAATCGGCGGGTAGTTTGGCGGGCCGTGAGTTGAGAGCTTACGCGGCGAAACTGGCGCTTGATTTAGCGGAGCAGCGGATTCGGACGCGGCTGGATGCGGGCAAAGAGGCTGGGCTGGTGGATGACTTCACGAAAGATCTTCAGCAGCAGGGGTTGAAGAATTGATGTCTCCGAAAGAAAAGAGCCGGACCGGGGGGGCCGGCGCGGACGGGGCGTCCGCCCCACTCGGAATACCGGTTGAAGAATTGATGTCTGCAAGGATGGGGCGCTAGATGCTTTCGGCTGTTTCTACGAGATACGCGAAGGCGCTGGTTGATGTGGTGACGGCTCCTGGATCGGGGATTGAGCCACAGCAGGCGCTGGAACAGTTGCGGCAGGTTGCGGCGATGATTTTGGAGTCGCATGATTTGAAAAACGCGCTGCTCTCGCCGGCGGTTTCGCCTTCGCGAAAACGAGCAGTGGTGGCGAAGCTGATTAACGTTCATGTGAAGATCCGCAATTTTCTGTACGTGGTGATCGATCATCGGCGGGTGCATGAAATTCCGTCCATTGTGGAGGCGTTCGAGGTCTTGCTGGACGAGCATTTAGGATTTATTCGCGCCGATGTTTCGAGTGCGAAGCCGCTCAACGATGCGCAGCAGGCGGCGCTCGAAGTACAGTTGACGCGGATGGCGGGGAAAAAGGCGAAGCTCAGATTTGCAACCGATCCGGCGCTGGTGGCTGGAGTGGTGGCGCGTGTCGGCTCGAAAGTTTACGACGGCAGCGTGCGGGGACAATTGGAAAGGCTGCGGACGACCCTCTTGAGCTAAAGCTCAAGAAGAAGGAGCCAGTAGCCAGTAGCCAGGAGCCAGTAGCCAGAATGCGGAAAGGATTTTATGGCTCAGATTAGAGCAGACGAAATCTCGCGGGTGTTGCGCGAGGAGATTGAGAATTACGAGAAGGTTGTTAACGTCTCAGAGACGGGCTCCGTAATCTCGGTGGGCGATGGTATTGCGCGGATTTACGGCCTGGAAAATGTCATGGCGGGCGAACTGATTGAGTTCGACGGCGGCGTTTCGGGGATCGCGTTGAACCTGGAAGAGGATTCGGTGGGCGCGGTGATGTTGGGCGATTACACCAACATCAAAGAGGGCAACGAGGTTAAGCGCACGGGCCGCATTATGTCTGTCCCGGTGGGCGAAGGCATGATCGGGCGCGTGGTGGATGCGCTGGGAAATCCGATTGACGGCAAGGGGCCGATCGCCAACAAAGGATACAACGCGATTGAACGTATCGCGCCGGGCGTGGTGGAACGGCAGCCGGTGAAAGAGCCGCTACAAACCGGTATCAAAGCGATCGACGCGATGATTCCGATCGGACGCGGGCAGCGCGAACTGATTATCGGCGACCGGCAGACCGGCAAGACGACGGTGGCGCTGGACGCGATCATCAACCAAAAGGGCGGCGACGTCATTTGCATTTATGTCGCGATCGGGCAGAAACGGTCGACCGTGGCGCAGGTGGTGAAGACGCTGGAAACATACGGCGCGATGGAGTATTCGATCGTGGTGGCGGCGACGGCGTCCGATCCGGCTCCGATGCAGTATCTGGCTCCTTATGCGGGCTGCGCGATCGGCGAATATTTCCGCGATAGCTCCCGACACGCGTTGTGCGTGTATGACGATTTATCGAAGCATGCGGCGGCGTATCGCGAGATTTCGCTGCTGCTGCGGCGTCCTCCGGGGCGCGAGGCGTTTCCGGGCGACGTGTTCTACTTACATAGCCGTCTACTGGAGCGGGCGGCGAAGCTTTCGGCCGATAAAGGCGGCGGGTCTCTGACGGCGCTGCCATTTATCGAGACGCAGGCGGGCGACGTTTCGGCGTATATTCCGACGAACGTGATTTCCATTACGGACGGACAGATTTATTTGGAATCCGATCTGTTCAATTCGAATGTGCGTCCGGCCATTAACGTGGGTATTTCGGTTAGCCGCGTGGGCAGCAATGCGCAGATCAAGGCGATGAAGCAAGTTGCCGGATCGCTACGCTTGGATCTGGCGCAGTATCGAGCGCTGGCGGCGTTCGCGCAGTTCGGATCCGAGTTGGATAAATCTTCCGCCGATCAGTTGACGCGCGGGGCGCGGATGGTGGAATTGCTGAAGCAGGGGCAATATTCGCCGGTGCCGGTGGAGAAGCAGGTCCTCATCCTTTATGTGGGCACGCAGGGAGTGCTGGACGATTTGCCGCTGGCTCAAGTGAGGCCGTTCGAAGCGGAGTTGTTCAAGTTTGTCGAGAATGCGCATCCTGGATTGCTGCCATCGATTCGCGAGAAGAAAGCGCTGACGGATGAGATTAAGGCTCAGATTGAATCGATTGTGAAGGAATTCAAGGCGAAGTTTTTGCAGGAGCATGGGAAGAAGTAGCCAGTAGCCTGGAGCCAGTAGCCAGAATAAAATGCCTAGTTTGATTGATATCCGGCGGCGGGTCCGCTCGGTTAAGAATACGCAGCAGATCACGAAGGCCATGAAAATGGTCTCGGCGGCGAAGCTGCGGAAGGCTCAGGAGCGGGCGATTGCGGCGCGGCCGTACGCGAAGGCGATTCAGCAGATGCTGGCCAATGTGGCGGAAGCGGTGGCCAGCGCGGGTGATGGCGATACGCATCCTTTATTAGTGGTGCGTCCGGAAAAGCGAATTTTGCTGGTGGTGATTACAGCGGATGGCGGACTGGCGGGCGGGTTCAATGCGAACCTGATCAAGATGGCGCATCGGTTCGCGAATGAGCGGACGGCAGACGATTTGAGTTTTGAACTGATCGGGCGCAAAGGGCGCGACTACTTCAAAAAGCGCTTTTCGCATATCGCAGGCGAGCACATCGACGTGTTTCGAAACGTGAAGTTCGAGGACGCGGAGAAAATTGCGCAGGCGATTATCGATCGCTTCGCGAAGGCGGAAATCGACGCGGTTTATCTGTTTGTGAATGAGTTCAAGAGCGTGATGTCGTCCACGATCGCGCAGACGCGGCTGCTACCGATTGAAGTGCCGAAGTCGGCTACGCCGGTGGATTATATCTACGAACAGAAGCCGGAGGAGATTCTGGGGAGCCTGCTGCCGCGGTATCTGAAGGTGCAAATTTATCGGGCGCTGCTGGAATCGGCGGCGGCGTACCTGGCGGCCCGCATGACGGCGATGGATGCGGCGACGCAGAACGCGAATGACGTGATCGACAAGCTGACGCTGTATATGAACAGGGTGCGGCAGGCTAGTATCACGAGGGAAATTATTGAAGTGGTGAGCGGGGCGGCGGCGCTGGAGTAGGAAGTTAGAGCGTAGGGCGAAAGGCCGGGACAAACCGCTCTGTCCACGCGGCGACCTGATTTAGAGAGTTTGCGCGGGCTTTAGCCCGCCTTGGGACAGAGTAGTCAGTCCCGGTTTTTCGCAGTGTTTTGCTGCTGGGGAGTAGAGGGATTTTATGAGTGTTGATGGAAAAGTGATTCAGGTGGCCGGACCGGCTGTTGACGTGGAATTTCCAGAGGGACAGATTCCGGTGATCCGGACGGCGCTGCGCATCACGAGTAAGGGTTTCGAGGTGCCGACGCCGATCGATATTATTTGCGAAGTGGCGCAGCATATCGGCGAGAGCCGGGTACGCACGATCGCTCTGCAACCAACCGATGGGCTGGTGCGCGGGATGCACGTGGAAAATCTGGGGCGGCCGGTGACGGTGCCGGTGGGCCGGGAGACGCTGGGGCGGGTGCTGAACGTGATCGGCGAGCCGGTGGACAATATGGGTCCGGTGAACACGGCGCAACATTATCCGATTCACAGGCCGGCGCCGAAGTTCGATGAGCAGTCGACTGAATTGCAGATGTTCGAGACGGGAATTAAAGTCGTCGATTTGCTGGAACCGTATTTACGCGGCGGCAAGATTGGGTTGTTCGGCGGCGCGGGCGTGGGCAAGACGGTCATCATTCAGGAGCTGATTTCGAACCTTGCGACGAAGCATGGCGGCGTATCGGTATTCGCGGGGGTGGGCGAGCGGACGCGCGAAGGGAACGATTTGTGGCTGGAGTTTCAAGAATCCGGCGTGATCGATCCGCACGATTTTACGAAATCGAAATGCGCGCTGATTTATGGGCAGATGACGGAGCCTCCGGGGGCGCGTTTGCGGGTGGCGCTGACGGCGCTGACGGTGGCGGAGTATTTCCGCGACGAAGAACATCAGGACGTGCTGCTGTTCATCGACAATATTTTCCGGTTCACGCAGGCGGGGTCCGAAGTAAGCGCGCTGCTGGGACGCATGCCGAGCGCGGTGGGATATCAGCCGAACCTGGCAAGCGAAATGGGCGATTTGCAGGAGCGGATTACGTCGACCAAGAGCGGGTCGATTACGTCGGTACAGGCGATTTACGTGCCTGCCGACGACTATACGGATCCGGCGCCGGCGACGACGTTCGCGCACTTGGACGCGACGACGAATCTTTCGCGCGCGATTTCGGAGCTGGGAATTTATCCGGCGGTGGATCCGCTGGCATCGACGTCACGAATTTTGGATCCGCTGATTATCGGACAGGAACATTACGATGTCGCGCAAGCGGTGAAGCTGATTCTGCAACGCTATAAAGATTTGCAGGACATTATCGCGATTCTGGGCGTCGACGAATTGTCGGACGAGGACAAGGCGACGGTGGCGCGGGCGCGTAAGATTCAGAAGTTTTTGTCGCAACCGTTCCATGTGGCGGAGGCGTTTACGGGTCGCAAGGGCAAGTACGTCAAGGTGGCCGATACGGTGCGGAGCTTTAAAGAGGTCGTTGAAGGGAAGCACGACGAGATTCCGGAGCAGGCGTTCTACATGCAGGGATCGATCGACGATGTGCTGGAAGCTTACGAAGAGATCAAGAAGAAACGCTGATGGCGGAGACGTTCCAGATCGAAGTGGTGACGCCCGAGAAACTGGTGCTAGATCAGCAGGCGGAGTACGCTGAAATTCCGGGCAAGGACGGCTATTTGGGCGTGCTGCCGGGTCACGCGGCGCTACTGGGGGAATTGGGAGCGGGCGTGCTGAAAATCACGTCTGGCGGGCAGACGCGCGAGATCACGGTATCCGGCGGGTACGTTGAGGTTCGCGACAATCACGTGCGGGTGCTAGCGGACAAGGCCGGGTAGTGACACGATAGGGATGGATGAAAACCATCATCGAGCCGTTCCGCATCCGTAGCGTCGAGCCGTTGCGCCACACGACGCCGGCGCAGCGCGAAACATTTCTTCAAAAAGCCGGGTATAACCTTTTCGAGCTGCGGGCGAACGACATCCTGATCGATTTGCTGACGGATTCGGGCACCAGCGCGATGTCGACGGCGCAGTGGTCGGCGATGATGCGGGGCGACGAATCGTACGCGGGGAGCGAGAGCTTTTTCCGGTTGAAGAAGGTGGTGGACGAACTGACGGGGTTCGGCCACATGATTCCCACGCATCAGGGACGGGCGGCGGAGCGCATTCTATTTACGGTGATGTGCCGGCCAGGGCATGTCGTGCCGAACAATACTCACTTCGATACGACGCGGGCGAACATTGAATTCAGTGGAGCGCGGGCGGTAGATCTGCCGCTGCCGGAGGCGTCCGACACGCAGGCGAGGATTCCGTTCAAAGGGAACATGGACGTCGCGGCGCTCGAAAGGCTGATTGAAATAGAGGGCGCGGCGAAGATTCCGCTGATCATGCTGACGGTGACGAACAATTCCGGCGGAGGACAGCCGGTTTCGATGGCGAATATCCGCGCGGTGCATACGATCGCCAAGCAGCATAAGATTCCGTTTTATCTGGATGCGTGCCGGTTCGCGGAAAACGCGTGGTTCATTCAACAGCAGGAGCCTGGGTTCGAGCGGCTGACACCGAAACAAGTTGCGCAGGCAATGTTTTCGCACGCGGATGGCTGCACGTTCTCCGCAAAGAAAGATGCGTTCGCGAATATCGGCGGGATTCTATGCACGAATGACGACGAGGTCGCGCTGAAGGAGCGCGATTTGCTGATTTTGACGGAGGGTTTCCCGACTTACGGCGGACTGGCCGGGCGCGATCTGGAAGCGATCGCGGTGGGGTTGGAAGAAGTGTTGGATCGCGACTATCTGGAATATCGAATCGCGTCGACGGGTTATCTGGGTCGAAAAATTGCGGATCATGGAGTGCCGATCGTCGAGCCTCCGGGCGGCCACGCGATTTACATCGACGCGGGGAAGATGTTGCCGCATATTCCGAAACACGAGTTTCCGGGTCAATCGCTGGCGGTGGAATTGTATCGGCACGCGGGAGTGCGGAGCGTCGAGATCGGGTCAGTAATGTTCGGGGAACACGCGCGGCATGAATTATTGCGTCTGGCGATTCCGCGGCGCGTTTACACGCAGAGTCATATCGATTATCTGGTGGAAGCGATTCTTGAAGTAAATGCTCGCAAGGATTCGCTGCGCGGACTGCGAATGACTTATTCGCCGGCTTATCTGCGGCATTTCACGGCGAGATTCGAACCGTTATAATTGACCATCCATGCAGATCGACTGGTTTCCGCTGTGGCTCAGCCTGCGCGTGGCTGTGGTGTCGACCGCGGTGGCGCTGGCGTTCGGGTTGTGGCTGGCTTACATCCTGGCTAATCGCGAATTTCGATTTAAAGAAGTGGTGGATGCGATGGTCACGTTGCCACTGGTGCTGCCTCCCACCGTGCTCGGCTACTACTTGCTGGTGTTGATCGGACGAGCGAGTCCGCTGGGAAAACTGTGGGAAATGATTTTTGGATCGCCGCTGGTATTCACGTGGAAAGCGGCGGTAGTGGCGGCGCTGTTGCATTCGCTGCCGCTGCTGGTAAAATCGGCGCGGGCGGCGTTTGAAAGCGTCGACCGCAGTTATGAGCGCGCGGCGCGAACGCTCGGGGCGTCAGAATGGCGATTATTTTGGCGGGTGACTCTGCCTCTTGCGCATCGGTCGATTTTTGCGGCGGGGGCGCTGGCGTTCGCACAAGCGATGGGCGATTTCGGCATCACGCTGATGGTGGCGGGCAATATTCCGGGGCGCACCCAAACTGTTTCGCTGGCGATTTACGACGCGGTGGAAGCGGGCAACGGAGCGGTGGCGCGGACCTTCGTGCTGGTGGTATCGATTATCATGCTGGCGATTCTGAGTGTTGCGAATCGTCTGAATCCCCGCTGATTACCATGCTTCAGGCGCGCCTTCGTAAAACATTTCCGCAGCGTCCTGATTCGGCTGGATTTTCGCTGGAACTGGAGTTTCAAGCGGCCTCCGGTGTGACGGTGTTGTTCGGGCCGAGCGGGTCCGGCAAGACACAAGTGCTTGATGCGATCGCCGGCTTCACGCGACCGGACGAAGGGCGCATTCTGCTGGACGACGAGCTGCTGTTCGATGGTGCGACAGGGGTGCATTTGCCTCCGCAGGCGCGCAACTGCGGATACGTGTTTCAAAATTATGCGTTGTTTCCGCACATGACTCTGCGACAGAACCTGATGTTCGCGGCGGAGCGCCGGCCGCGCTTGGAACGGCATCGGCGGGTGAACGAGATGCTGGAGACTTTTCGATTGACGGAAGCCGCGGGACGGCGTGCGCATGAGGTTTCGGGAGGACAGAGGCAGCGGTGCTCCATCGCACGGGCGTTGATCGTAGCGCCAAAATTGTTATTGCTGGATGAGCCTGGACAAGGCCTCGATGCGCCGCTGAAGACAGAATTCTACGAAGTACTGCGGCAGGTGCGCGCGGATTTCAAGACTCCGGTGCTGCTGGTTACGCACGATCTGGACGAATGTTTCGAACTGGGCGAAGAGATGTTGATCCTACGCGAAGGAAAGATCGTGCAGAGCGGGACACCGCGAAAAATTCTGGATCAGCCGGCGAATCTCGAAGTGGCGCGGCTGCTGGGCGCGTACAATCTGATCCCATGCGAAATCCGCGCGCTGGATCCGGGACGCAATACGAGTAAAGTACAGATGGGCGAGTTTGAACTGGAGGGTCCGTATTTCCCGGGGCGCTTCAAAGGGGATCGCGTTATCTTGTGCGTGCGGCCGGAGCAGCTGGTTGTTTCGGCGCGGCTCGGGAAGCCGGGTCCGAACCAGATCCCGGGGATATTGTTGCGCGCGGTTGAGAAGGCTCAATGGATGCGGCTGGAATTCGAAGGCGGCATTTTCGCGGATGTGGGTCGTGCGGAATTTGAACGGCAGAGAGATAACAAAGATTGGGTGATTGAGTTTCCTGCTGGCACGCTTCGCGTGCTCTGAAGAAGAAGCCAGTAGCCGGAATTAGGTTGCGCTTCGCGCGGCTATTTTAACTTTGCCTGGGTTTCTCTGATGCTGTAGTTTAGCCAGCCTTGTTCGTTGGAATTTTTGGAGTGGTCGCGGAGGTACTCCAGAGCTTTCAGTCTTGCTTGCCAAGCTCCGCGATGATGCGGGTCGGCTGTTAGGGCGGCGTCGATTAGACGCAATGCTTCGGCTGCGCGGCCTTCCTGAAGCACTTCTCTGGCACGCGCTACTACTGGATCCGGGCCTCCTGCCAGCTTCACCAGGTCATTGTAGGGAGATGACGGAGGGGCCTCATACATGGTTGCCGGATTCAAATCGAACCAGCCGGCGTAGCCTTCGTAGATCCCGCGAATCGACCAGGTGAGCTTGCCGTAGCCTTCGCCGACATTCAGATTTTCCGGCAGTTTGATCTCGCGCATCAGCGTGAAGACATCCTTGCCGTCGTTCATTCCTTTCACGACTGCGTCATGCACGTAAAGAATCGCGTCGCGATATTTTGTTACGCGAGTCGTAATTTCCGCCGCGCCGCTGATTGCGGGGCCGTGGCTCGGCAAGAGAATCTCCGGATTCCACGACAAAACCTTATCGAGGGAATGAACGTAATCGAGCGCCATACGCGGCTCGGTTCCACGCAGGGTATAAATGTTGGGGAACGACGCATAGAAGTTATCGCCGGTGAACGCGGCTTTCCATTGCGGAATCCACACGGAAAGATGATCGGGCGTTTCCCCGGGAGTAGAGAAAAGCTGGAATTTCACGCCGCCTAGCGTGAACTCATATTTGTCGTCGAAGAGAATCGTGGCGAGTTGCTTCGCGCCTTCATCGCCGGGCCAGGTCATCGCCGGTGGTGTGGGAAAGACGAACTGGGCGGAGTTGCGGAGCGCGAAAAACCGGTTGAGCCTCTCCTGATAGTTCAGAAATTCCACCTGATTCTTTTGCGCGATCACCTGCGTTCCCGGTTCCTTCCACAAGGCAACGCCGCCGGTATGATCGCCGTGGCCATGGGTCAGGATGATGTACTTCACAGGAGCTGCGCTACGTGCCTTCAACAGTTTCACGTGGAGCGGCGCGGACAAGATGGACGATGTATCGATGATCACGTTGCCGTCGGGGGTAGTGACAAGAAACGTGTTGCCGAAGCCAACGGCTTGGTAGATGTTCTCGGTGATCTGGAGCGCTTCCTTGCGGTCGAGGCCTTCCCGAAGCGGTGAGAGAGGATCGGAGCCGAGCTGCGCGAAGGCGGCGATCGATGCAAGCGCGGATGCGAAGAACAGCTTGGTCATTGGTTCTACTTTATAAGAACAGCCAACAGCCTGAATGTTCGGTAGACTAGGAAGCTATCCATGAATTTAAGTCTGACGAATAAAGTGGCTATGGTGGCCGGAGCGAGCCGCGGGTTGGGATATGCGGTGGCGCGCGGGCTGGCGGAAGAGGGCGTGCAGGTATCGATTGGGTCGCGCGATGCGGCGGCGATCGAAAGCGCGGGGCGCAGGATCGAGGAAGAGACCGGCGCGCGCGTACTGACGGTGGCGGCGGATGTTTCGTCGGCGCCGGCGATTGAGCAGTGGCATCAGAAAACGATCGAGCGATTTGGCGGGATCGACCTGTTGTTTACCAACTCGGGCGGGCCGCCGCCAGGCTCGGCGTTGACGTTCGAGGACGCGGCGTGGCAGAAGGCGTTCGAACTGCTGTTGATGAGCGCGGTAAGAATGATCCGGCTGGCGGTGCCTTCGATGGCGGCGCGCGGAGGCGGCAGCATTATTCTGCCGACGTCAAGCTCAGTGAAAGAGCCGATCGCGAACCTGGCTCTTTCCAATATTCTGCGAGCATCGGTGGCGGCGTTGTCGAAGACGCTGGCGAGCGAACTGGCGGGGCAGAAGATTCGCGTGAATCACCTGATTCCGGGCCGTATCGACACGGATCGGTTGAAGGAGCTTGACGAGGCGAACAGTAAGCGGCTGGGCGTAAGCTTGGAAGACCAGCAAAAGAAAATGATGCAGACGATTCCGATGTCGCGGTACGGGGATCCGAAGGAGTTCGCGAACGCGGCGGTGTTTCTGTTTTCCGATGCAGCCAGTTACATCACCGGCGCGACGCTACAGGTGGACGGCGGACAAATGAGAAGTGTGTGATAGGAGTCGAAATGAATCGCAGAATATTCATGGCGGTAGCGGCAGCGGGAGCGGCGAAATTCGCTGGCGCGGAAGGGACCGATGTTCCCGAGGCGATCAAAAAACTTCGCCCGATGACGGATGGCATCCAACCGATCACGGCCGAGGAGCGGCGGGCACGCATCGATAAGGCACAGCGGCTGATGCGCGAAAACAAAATCGGCGCGATTGTGCTTGAAGCCGGAACGAGCGCGTTCTATTTCACCGGCGCGCATCGAGATACGCCAGAACGCTTGTCTTTCACTTTGGTAATTCCCGCCAAGGGCGAGGTGCAAGCGGTGATGCTGAAGGCCGCCGACACCATGAATCCTGGGAACCTCAAGATGCGGTTAGGACAAGATAACGCGGACGTCTTCAAGAAGGTCGCGCAAATTCTAAAGGAAAGTGGCGCCGCACGAGTGGGAGTCGAAGAACGCGTGAGGTTCGCGGTGTACGACGGGATTCATAAGGAAGCGCCCGCGCTCGAATTTACGAGCGCCGATCCGGTGACGGCGGGCTGCCGCATGATCAAGTCGCCGGCTGAAATTGCGCTGCTACAGCGCGCCAACGACATCACGATCGAGGCGTATCGCGCGGCGTTCACCACGCTCCGCGAAGGCATGAGCAATGGCGAATTGGCGAATAACATTTCCGCGGCATTTAAAGCGCTGGGCGTCAGCGGCGGGGCGATGGCGATCTTCGGTAAGTACACCGCGTTCCCGCACGGCAGCATCCAGCCGCAGAAGCTGCGCGAAGGCGATTTCGTGCTGATCGACGATGGAGTGAGCGTGGAAGGCTATCAGAGCGACATCACGCGCACCGTAATTTTCGGGAAGCCGACGGACCGTCAACGTCAGGTGTGGGATCTGGAACGAAAGGCTCAGGACGCGGCGCTGGCGGCAGCGAATGTGGGCGCGACCTGCGAATCAGTAGATGCGGCGGCGCGCGGCGTGATCACCAAAGGCGGATTCGGACCGGGTTACAAAGTGCCGGGGCTGCCGCATCGGACAGGACATGGCATTGGCCTCGACGGGCATGAGTGGACGAATTTCGTCAAAGGAAATAAGACGAAGATTCAGCCTGGGATGTGCTTTAGCGATGAGCCTACGATCGCGATCTACGGCGAGTTCGGGGTGCGACTCGAGGATTGCCTCTACATCACCGAGAGCGGCTCGAAAATGTTTACCAAGCAGAGTCCGGCTATCGATCAGCCGTTCGGATGAGGACCTAAGAATGCAAACACCAGACGAATTTCGGGCGCGCATTGAGAAGGCGCAGCAGGCGATGAAGGAGTTCGGGCTCGGCGCAATCGTGCTGGAGCCGGGACCCGCGATGACATATCTTACCGGCGTGCGATGGGGCAAAAGCGAGCGCTCATTCATCGTTGTGATCCCCGCCAAAGGCGAGCCGGCCTGGGTCCTACCGGGCTTCGAAGAGATGCGCGCACGGGAGCTGATTCACGCCGGCGACGAGATCCGCGTGTGGCAGGAAGACGAGAGTCCGTTTGAGCGCGTGGCGCAAGTGTTGAAGGATCGCGGCGTGACTACCGGCCGAGTGGGCATGGACGATGCGGCGCGATTTTTTGTTTTTGACGGCGTGCGCAAGCAGGCTCCGGCGCTCGATTACGTGAGCGCGTCGCAGACGCTTAAATCGGCCGGCGTCGATCTTTCGCAGCCTGCGGGGGGTCGCGGCCGGGCCAAGCAGTAGTTGTTATAGTATTACGTTCATGCGACCAAGACCGTCGAGACGCCAGTTCCTTCGCAACGCCGCCGGAGTTTCTTTAGCGTCACTGCTGCCGCGCGGCCTTGCCGGTGCTCCAGGCGAGCTGGTCATCAGTTACGATCGGGCCTGGCGCAATCTGTGGACCCTGCGTTTCGCCGACCCGCTGGCGGACG
>JBEKPC010000005.1:0-72944 GCA_049521155.1 Bryobacteraceae bacterium | reverse complement strand
CTTTCCGGCGGCTGGAATCACGGCGGTCCATAACGAGCGGTCAATGGAGGGAGCGGCATATTCCAGCCAGTCGGTACGATTTACGATGAATGGCATGACGCCTCAAGCAGCTGCTCCAGTTCAGTCAGCGACGATACCACGCAGTCGGCTCCGACCTCGGTCAGCGCGCGTTCGTCTCCCATACCAATGGCCTTCGCGCCGGCCAGCAGCGCGGCTTGAATGCCGGCCACCGCGTCCTCTATCACGATGCAACTTTCCGGCTCCAGTCCCAGCGCCAGGATCGACCGGCTGAAAATTTCCGGATCCGGCTTCGCCGCCTCAACATCGTCGCCGCTTAGAACTGATCGGAAGCTGCCGTGGAGCCCTGTTCGATCGAGAAAACCGCCTACGCTTTCGCGCGAACCGGAACTCGCCAGCGCCAGTGAATAGCGCAGCGAAAGCCGCTGAATTACCGGAACACAATCAGCCGGAACCGGGTCATTCTGGGCCAGAAACTGCCGCGCTAACGCACTCTTTCGCACCGCGCATTGACTAATGATATCCTCCGCCGGGGGATGCGCCATTTCTGAAAATACGGCGCGGATCACTTCTCGTGTCCGCCAGCCGGCATAACGGTCGTAGTCGAACCGGAAAGCGCCAAATGGAGCAAATACTTCTTCAAAGGCGCGCCGGTGAGCATCCCGGGAAAGGATCAGCACCCCGTCCAGGTCGAACACCAAACCCCGTACGCCATTCATGGATAATCTTCCGGCACCACGGGCCGACGACGGGCCGGTACCAGCGGATAAAAGCATTTCAACTTATTATGCTTCTTTTTTGAGGGCGGAAATATCTCTTAATCTAGCGGACCTTTTGAGCTTTAAGAATGGTGCGCCCGGACCGACTCGAACGGCCGACCCTCTGGTTCGAAGCCAGATGCTCTATCCAGCTGAGCTACGGGCGCTCATGTAAATCGTATCATTAATCAGATTCGGCCCATGCAGATCTAAGCAATGCAGATCTAACCAATGATCGAAACAGAGATAAAAATTCGCTTTGACCGCAGTCCTGACGACGCTCGCGAGCTGATCGAGCGCCACGGCTACGCTGTCCTTGAGCCTAGAACGCTCGAGAGCGACCAGGTTTTTGACTGCGGCGCCTCCGAACTCAAAAGCGTCGATCAACTCCTCCGGCTTCGGCGCTCCAGTTCCCGCTTCACCGTCACCTATAAAGGTCCCGCCACGCGGGAGCGTCATAAGAGCCGGGAGGAGATTGAGTTCGACGTGTCCGATCCCGCCGCCTTTGAACTTGTTCTCAACCGGCTCGGCTATACGCCCCGTTTCCGTTACGAAAAATACCGGACGAAGTTCGCCGGACCGTCCCCGGAGCCGGGGATCATCACCATCGACGAGACACCGATCGGCGTATTCCTCGAACTCGAAGGTCCAGCCGACTGGATCGACCGCACCGCGGCGCGCCTGGGCTTCTCGCCCTCCGAGTACTGTACGGCTAGCTATGCCGCGCTCTATCGGGAATACCTCCGCGGCCACCAGGGTGCTCCACCAAATATGGTCTTCCTCCCTTAGGAATCGGCCCGACATTGGAGGAAAAGATACCTAGTACCGAAAGTACTATTGATCCGGGATAACCTCAATGCTATTCTTCCATTAGTTCAATGACGAGCGAAATAGCACAGACGGCTGACCGCGTATGATAGAACTCATTGCGACGGTCGGAATAACCATCAGTTCGGCGATGTTATTCGCCTACTGGTTCCGCTACACCTGCCTGTTGATCCTCAGCGCCAAAACCGCCCGTGACTACGCCGCGGATTTCGCCTATTCGAATAATCTGGCCTTCCATCAAGTGCAGACGCAGTTGCAGCAAGCTGCTTCACCCGATCTCGACAGGCTGCGCGCCGCACTCGACAACGATTATAAAGTCGTCCGCAACTTGTTGAAGTACATGCCGCAGACGGGCGAAGGACAATCGGCTCTGGAGACGCAGATGTTGGCCATTAACTACCGTCTGATGGGCGCTTTGTATCAGGTTAGCCGCCACGTATCCGGAAGCACCGCTGCCAGGGCGCTCAACGAAATGTCGATGGTGGTAGCCCACTTCGCGAATATGATGGGCGAGCAAGCCGCCTGCGCCGCCGCTTAGTAAGCTGTCGCTACGCCACCCCAATAGCAATGAAAGCCAGTTTGTGGGGCGGCGCCATGCGCTGCCAAGTAAACACCCGACGCTTCTGAATCCGAGAGGAGCCTCGGCCTCGCTCTCCACAACGACGACGCCCCTCAACCTTCCGTAGGAACCTGCCAGCGTCCGCTCTGCCATTCCAGATTGAAATTCTCGCCCAGGTACACCCGCCGTACTTCCGGATCGTTCCCCAGCGCCTCGGGCGACCCTGACCGGAAAATGCGGCCGTTATTAATTATGTAGGCGCGATCGGTGACAGCGAGCGTCTCCCGCACGTTGTGATCCGTCACCAGGATCCCGATCCCGGAGTTTTTCAGGTCGAAGATGATCTTTTGAAGCTCCAGCACCTGAATCGGATCGATCCCGGAGAAAGGTTCGTCCAGTAGCAGGAAGCTAGGCTCAATCACCAGGGAGCGCGCAATCTCGACGCGCCGCCGTTCCCCGCCGGATAGCACGTACCCTTTGCTGTGCCGCACCGTTTCCAAGCCTAACTGCGAGATCAACCGGTCCATGCGATCGTGCCGCTCCCGCCGGTTCAGCGGCAGCGTTTGCAGAATCGCCATCAGATTGTCTTCTACCGATAGTTTGCGGAAGACGGACGCTTCCTGAGGAAGATAGCTGATCCCTTTCCGCGCGCGCTGGTACATCGCGAGCGAAGTCAGGTCCTGATCATCAAGCGTCACCCGTCCCGAATCCGGCGTGATCAAACCCACAATCATGTAAAATGACGTGGTCTTGCCCGCGCCATTCGGGCCCAACAATCCCACCACCTCGCCCTGCTTCACCCATACCGAGACGTTGTCGACGACCTTCCGGCCGCGATACGATTTCGTCAGATCTGTTGTTTGGAGGGTATGCACAGCAGCTATTTTTTGTGGACGATGCTCTTGACCGGACTGGACGGTGTTCCGTTAACCAGCAGCCTATCATCGTTCGCCCACCACGTCAATTGATCGCCCTGAGTCTTGCCTTCCTTGCTGTCGATCAGCAGCGGACGGCCGCCGCTCAGGATCACTTTTCCGTCGTCGGCATAATATTCGGCGTGGTCCGAAGTTCCGGTCCGCGTCTTCACTCTCTTCGTATCGTTGCTGAGGATCTTCACCGCGCCGTCCGCCACCGTCTTGTTCAGCGATGAATCGGCATCGGCGGCGTTCAGAAATGCCTTGACTTCCGTGCCCGTCACCGTCAGATCGGGCCGTTGTAACAGCACGCCACCTTTGTACACCGCGATGCGCGTCTCGTCCGTATAGAATAACTCCGGCGCGTGGACCACCGTGAAAATCGGAGCCGTGGTGGACGTTTTCGCCGCCTTCGTCTTCACCATCTTGCCGTCTTTATCTTTCTCTTTGTCTTTATCCTTGTCAACGAACTGGCTCACCACCTTGCCATGCGCTGCCAGGGTCCCATCATCGCGGTCGATATCCAGCCGCTCCGCTTCCACCCGGTTTGAACCCTGCCACGCCACGGCGTTGCCTTCGTAGTGAATCTTCGCATTGCTATCGGTCGAAACCATGCGCTGGGCGCGCGCCTGCATAATCTCATCCGTATTCAACATCGCACTCGATTTGCCCTTCGGATCAGGCATGCGCGTCGAAGCCACATGTCCGTCCGCTGTGAAATCGCCCGATTTCTGATTCATCACGATGCGATCCGCCGCCGCCGAGCCCGTCGAATCCCACACCCGCGCGCCTTTTTCGAGCGTCATCATGTCCGTATGCTGATCGAGCGTCGCATGGTCGGCGCGGGCATGACGGTCCCCTGCGTCGTACTTGAAGTCGTTCTTCTGGTCCAGGTGGCTCATGTCACTTGTATTAGGATCGAACAGCGCGGCCATCTCTTTGCTGGAAGTAAAGGATGGCGCCACCGGCTTGCCATTCACCGGCGGATTATCCGTGCGTGTCGTGACATTAACGGACTTGAAGCTCTCGATGCGGTTATCCTCGCCGTACTTGATCCAGATCTTATCGCCGGTCATCAGGCGCTTGGGAAGTCCCGGCCGATTCGGCAGAAAATCCAGAGTTCCCGCGCCATCCGTCTCCACGCTTTCGATCTCCTGGCCGCCGCTGCGCATCTTCAGGTGGATCACTTCGCTATGCAGGATCCTCGTATCGCCGGGCTGCGTTCCCGGCTTGGCGATCGGCTCATTCTCGGCGACGCTCTTCCCGGTCGCGACCGCTGTCGATAGCGTGCTTTCCTTCCCGGTGGCCTCGAACCCGAGATCCATTTTCTCGCCCGTCACCGTGGTCCGCGCCACATCGGTGGTCGAAATCAGGTGCGCATTATGATCGCCCGTGATTTTCGTCACCAGCATCCCGTCGGCGAAATTCATCGTCATTTGATCGGAGCCGAACTCCACCTTGCGGCCCGGGTCTTCTTTGGTCCCATGGCCCGCTTCGATTTCGGCCAACCGCACTTCGCCTTTGTCGAGCGTCACCACGGACATCTTACCTTCGAGACGCAGCGTATCCCGCGTAAGTTTCGACCAGGGAATCAGAATCACCTTCGATTCCTTCTCTTTATAGAAGGCCTCGCCTGATTCGATATGCATCGGAACCGAATCCGCCGTTTTGCCTCGCCAATCGAGCGAGATCTGCGATTTCATGTGCAATTCGCGCGTCTGCGGGTCATATTCGGCACCCGTCGAAGTGCCTCCGCCTTGATCGAACTCGAAGCGCACCGGCCGGTCGGTGTTCGCTTTGCCGGTCTGCGTATCGAATTTCACACCCGAAGTCTGAATCTTGACGATGCGCCCATGCTGCGGCCCGTCGACCGGCACCGCCATCGTGATATCGACTTCATCGTCGGCATAAAGCGTCTTCGCAGCCGGATCGCATTTCGCTTTGTCGGTTTTGACCAGATCGTACTGCGATCCATCCTTGGTATAGAGTTTTAATTCAACACCTTCGAGATCAAGCGCGGTAGACCCAGCCGATTCGCGCATACGATCCGCGCTGATCGTGACGTGAGGAGTGGTGCCCTTCTGATCGGAATAGGTCCAGCGGTCGAAGCTCCCATCGAAGTTCTTTCCCAGGGGTTTAGGACGGGCTGGCGCGTCTTTTTCGAGATTGCCCTTGCGCTTTAAATAGGTTGCGCCAACCGCTACGACAATAAAAATGATGGCGAAGAGAAAAAGCCATCGGGTACGGCGCATGACGTTAAGTTCAGGATAACAGGTATGATGTTAGGGTGCCCGGGTGGCGAAATCGGCAGACGCAACGGACTTAAAATCCGTTTTCCGGCAACGGGAGTGCGGGTTCAAGTCCCGCCCTGGGCACCAGGCTAATTGCTTGTCCTACATGTCTTTGCGTATGTTCGGCGAGGTGCGTCAGGAGGCCTATAACGGTGGTCGGAAGTCTTTTTCGGCCTACTGTGCGCGGGTCGCGCAGCGTGGCGGGGTCGATGGCGCGGACTACGGCTTCGGCGCGGTTAAAAGCGCTATCTAATTCTGCCAGTAGCTCTTCGCGCGATGCGCCAGGCTCGCCTTCTCCCAATTGCTCCGGCAAACGGCCTTCCAGATAACCAATCAACCGGTCCGTGCTGCGGGAGATATGGCGGATATGGAACCCCACCTTTCCGGCCCATAACTGCTCTCTAGTGAGGCCTTCAGTGTAACGCGAGAGGTCCTCGCGGGCTTGCGTGAATGCGTACAAAACCGGCGCGGTGAGGGGGTCTACGCCCGGAATGGGTCCTCTTAGCCAGGGTTCTTCAGCCATAATCCACCATTTTATGCTGTCGAAGAGGGCTTAAATGACCATAATGTTATCCTAAAATTTCCATGCTCAGAGTGCGTTTTGCCCCGTCGCCCACCGGATATCTTCACATCGGCAGCGCCCGGACCTTCATCTTCAACTGGCTATACGCCCGCCACAACGGCGGCACGATGATCTTGCGCATCGACGATACCGACGTTGAACGGAACACTCAGGAATCGCTCGATTCGATTTTCGACGGGCTGAAATGGCTCGACTTGGGGTGGGATGAATTTTACCGGCAGAGCGAGCGGCTGGACCTGCACGCTCGAGCCGCGGAAACGATTTTGGCGAAAGGGCTGGCTTATCGGGATTCCGAGGGAGTGGTGCGATATCGCGTGCCGCGCGATACGGAGGTCACCTTTACCGATCTGGTTTACGGGGTGCAAACCAAGGCGACTGAGGATATTGAAGATTTTGCACTACTGCGGTCTAATGGGGTGCCGACTTATCACCTCGCCTCCTGCGCCGATGATGCGGATTTGAAGATCAGCCACATTATTCGCGGTCAGGATCATCTGACGAACACGTTCAAGCATGTGCTGATTTTTGAGGCGCTAGGCGTGGAGCCTCCGAAGTTTGCGCATCTGCCGCTGCTGATTGCTCCCGATGGGTCGAAGCTATCGAAGCGCAAGCATGGGCCGGTGGTGAGCGTGACCACCTACAGGGATGCTGGTTTTCTAGCACAGAGCTTCGTCAATTTTCTGTGTCTGCTGGGGTGGTCTCCGAAGAACGATCGCGAGAAGATGTCGCGGGAAGAGTTGGTCGAGGTGTTTACGCTCGAAGGCGTCAACAAATCGAATGCGACGGTGAATTTCACTGAGGAAGATCCGTTTGATCCGAAGGCTCTATGGTTGAATGCGGAGCATCTAAAGGCTTTGCCGATCGAAGAACTGGCTGCCGATCTATTGCCGTTTATGCCGGGGGCGAGTTTGGAGAAGATGCTCGCTGTGGCACCGTTGATTCAGGAGCGGATTAAGACGCTGCGAGATGTTACGACGGTCGGCGACTTTTTTTTCGTTGATGAACTGGCGCCGTATCCGATCGAAGAACTGATTCCGCAGAAGGGCGATCTGGCGATGGCTCGAACGGCGCTCGAGAAATCGCGAGAGGTTTTGGCGAGCGTGGAATTTAATCATGACGCGCTGGACTCCGCTCTACGGGCGGCTGCGCTGGAGTTGAAGATTAAGCCGGGGCAGATGTTTCAGCCGATCCGGGTTGCGGTTTGCGGGCGCAAGAATTCGCCGCCGTTGTTTGAGACGCTAGTGGTGCTGGGGCGGGAGATGTCGTTGAAGAGGATTGAGGAAGCGATTAAAAGACTGGCGTAGTGCGTCGGGCGAAAACAGGGGACAGCCCGCTCTGTCCACCCGGCGCCGGCGTGACGGCTGCTTTCGCGAAATTGGTGGCGCCTTGGGACAGAGTAGGCTGTCCCCGTTTCGCCCTGTTTGAGACTAGATTATGAGTACTAATTTTATCCACGATATTATCGTTGCGGATCTGGAGACCAATAAATACGGGGGGCGCGTGCATACGCGGTTTCCTCCGGAGCCGAACGGGTATCTGCACGTCGGACATGCCAAATCGATCACGATCAATTTCGGATTCGCCAAGGAGTTTGGCGGTAAATGTAATCTGCGGTTTGACGATACCAATCCGACGAAGGAAGAAACCGAGTACGTCGATTCGATTATGGAAGACGTCCGCTGGCTGGGCGGCGAATGGGCGGCGGTGTATTACGCCTCCGATTATTTCGACCAGCTCTATGCGTGGGCGGTGCAACTCATCAAAGCAGGCAAGGCTTTCGTTTGCGATCTCTCGCCTGATGAGGTTCGGAAACAGCGCGGCACGTTGACGGAGCCTGGACAGGAGAGTCCCTATCGCAATCGGTCAGTAGAGGAGAATCTCGATCTGTTCGAGCGCATGCGGGCGGGTGAATTTCCTGACGCGGCGAAGTCTTTACGCGCCAAGATCGATATGGCGTCGGCTAATTTGAATCTGCGCGATCCGGTGATGTACCGGATTCTGCATGCGGAGCATCATCGCACAGGCGGCAAATGGTGCATTTATCCGATGTACGATTTCGCGCACGGCGAATCGGATTCGATTGAAGGGATCACGCATTCCATTTGCACTTTGGAGTTTGAAGATCACAGGCCGCTTTACGACTGGTATGTGGAGCAGTTGGGCATTTATCATCCGCAGCAGATCGAGTTCGACCGGTTGAACTTGACTTACACTCTGTTGAGCAAGCGGAAGCTGCTGCAACTGGTGCAGCAGGGCCTGGTGAGTGGATGGGACGATCCTCGGATGCCGACGATTTCGGGCATGAGGCGGCGGGGATATACGCCGGAGGCGCTCCAGAATTTTGCGCGCGGCTTGGGAGTCTCGAAGACCAACGGGACGACTGAATTATCGCTGCTGGAGTATCACGTTCGCGAGGATTTGAACAAGCGGGCGCTGCGGGTGATGGCGGTGCTGCGGCCTTTGCGGGTGGTGATCGATAACTATCCGGAAGGTCTTGTCGAGCAGATGGAGGCGGTGAATAATCCGGAGGATGAAGCCGCCGGGTCTCGCACGGTGCCGTTTTCGAAGGTGCTGTATATCGAAGAAGACGATTTTCGCGAGGTTCCGCCGCCCAAGTATTACCGGCTCTCCCCGGGCAAGGAAGTGCGGCTGCGCTACGGCTATTTCATCACCTGCACGAGCGTGGTGAAGGACGCGCAAGGCAATGTTGTCGAGGTGCATTGCACGTATGACCCGGCTACACGCGGAGGCGATTCGCCGGATGGGCGCAAGGTGAAATCGACGATCCATTGGGTTTCGGCCGAGCATGCGGTGGATGCCGAAGTGCGCATTTACGAGACGCTGTTTGCGCGCGAGAATCCGAACGAGGTGGAGGAGGGGCAGGAGTTCACTTCGAATCTGAATCCGAAGTCGCTTGAAGTGGTTACAGGGAAGCTGGAGCCTAGCCTCGCCGGCGCCGCGGTGGGCAGCCGCTATCAGTTTGAACGGCTGGGATATTTTTGTGTCGACAAGGATTCGACGGTGGAAAACCCGGTGTTCAATCGCACGGTTGCGCTACGCGATACGTGGGGCAAGATCGAGAAAAAATCAAAATGATTGTGCTTGGTTTGGGAGGGCTGCTCAACGACGCGGCTTGCGCGCTGTTGAAGAACGGAGAAGTTCTGGCGGCGGTGGAAGAAGGCAAGCTGATCCGCGGGCATAGGCCAGGCGGACTGCCGCAGGCCGCGATGGAGGAATGCCTGCGGTTATCGGGCGCAACGCGGGACCAGGTGGATTGCGTGGCGGTGGTGAGACCGATCTCGCGCGGTCCGGAAGCGGAGCTGCACCTCACTTTGCGCGACCAGTTTCCGCATGCCGAGGTGGTGGTGGTGGAGCATCACATGGCACACGCGGCGTCGGCATTCTTCGCTTCGCCGTTTGAGGAGGCGACGGTTCTGACGCTGGACCAGGCGGGGGATTTTCGTTGCGGGGCGCGCTGGAAGGCGAATGCAAGCTCCGGAGCGCCGCAGATCGAGCTCGAACATGAATGGTATTACCCTGATTCGCTGGGCCGTCTCTATGGCGCGGTGACAGAGCTGTTGGGATTTCGCGCGCGCGCGGATGAACATAAAGTCCAGTGGATGTCGGCTTCGGGGGACGAGCGATTCGCGGCGCTGTTTCGAGAGGTGGTATCGGATTCGGCGCGGCTCGACCGGGCGTATTTTGATGGCAATCGGCTGGCGGCGGGCGGATTTAGCCGGAAGTTTTTTGAAGCGCTGGGGTTGCCGGATGGCGCGAGGATTCCTGCGGTGCTGGCTCCCTCGATCGCGCGCGGGCTGCAAAAGACGGTGGAGGAGACGGTATTGGCGCTGGCCGGCGAGGGTGGGAATTTGTGTCTGGCCGGCGGGTTGTTCTTTAATGCGCTGCTGGTGGAATCCTTAGAGCGCAGCGGGCGTTGGACAAATGTCTTCGTGCAAGCGGCGGCGGGCAATGCGGGGACGGCGCTGGGGGCGGTCTATTATGTGTGGCATCAGTTGAAGAAACGGCCTCGGCAAGCGAAGCCCGGAACGTTGTTGCTGGGGCCGAGCTATGGAGTGGACGAGATCAAGCAGGTGCTGGAGAATTGCAAGCTCAATTTTTCTTATTTGAGGTCGAGCGACGATGTTCTCGTCGCGGCGGTGAAGATGCTGGGCGAGCATAAAATTGTCGCGTGGATGCAGGGGCGGATGGAATTCGGGCCCAGGGCGCTAGGAAACCGGAGCATTTTGGCGTCACCTCTGGATCCTTATTCCACCGAAAATTTGAACGTATTCATCAAGCATCGTGAACCGTTCCGCAAATTCGCGGCGTCTGTTCCGGCGGAGCTGGCGGCTGAATATTTCGACGCGGGCCCGAATGCGCGGACCATCGCGACGGTGGGGCGCGTACGCGAAGCTTATAAGAAGACGTTCGCGCCGGCGATTCTCGGGGAAGACATGGTCCGCGTGCATACCGTGGAGGAGGCGGAGAATCCGCTGTTCCATCGGCTGTTGCACGAAGCGGGACGGGTGACGGGGCTACCGGTGCTGTATAACACGAGCTTCAATTTATTCGGCGATCCACTGGTCTCGACGCCGCGCGACGCGGTGCGGAGTTTTTATTCGTCGGGGATTGATGCGTTATTTGTGGGTAATTTTTTGTTAGAAAAGTGATTTCCCATGGGACGCCGGCTGAAGCCCCGGCGCTGCAAGCTGAAGCTCGCGCCACGCTAGGCTAGCCGAATCGCCTGGAAACGCTTTAGCCGCAGGCGGGAAATACGTCCTGGATGTGGACGCCTGCGTGAAATTTTATGCCGGCCGGGCGGCAATAACGGACTTCCGCCATGACAAAAAGGTCGCGCACGCGAATCTGGACGACCGTTCCTCTAATCAATGCGTCAGGAGTCAGGAGCTTGAGGCCTTCCTTCGAAGCATCGACGATTCGGATCTTGACGCGGCCCGGTTGCGGGGGTTCGAGTACCGTCAGGACGGCGGGATCGTCGGTCGCCACGCGTGGACCTCTTCGTTTTTCCCGACCGCAGTACTCGTCTTCCCGAGACACCCACTGACCGATGGTCGCGCGCGATTCCTCAAAGAGGATGCCGCAGACAACGCAGTCTTTGAGGTGGGTTTCAACCATCCCGGACAGGTTTTCCGATAATTCACCGAGAGCGTACAACTCCAGGTGTTCCGTTTGCAGGTGCAAGACTCGTCTCCTTTTTCCGCGCTTCAGGAATGCTCTCTAAGATACTAGCGCTATTTTCCTGAATAAAACCGGAAATGAGGCTTTTTACCTCCACCATAGATGCAAAGCAGTCGCGAATCGAGGGAAAAGGACTAGGGGAAAGTACTATTGGATCAGCCCTTCGCGCGAGCCGCAGCAGGAGCGGGCGCCGGAGGAGGGGCGACGGGGGCCACGGCTGCTGTTTCTTTGGTCAATCCAAGGTGTTTGCGAAGTTCGGTATCGATTTTCTTCTTGATGTCCGGATTATCTTTCAAAAATTGGCGGGCATTTTCGCGGCCCTGGCCGATGCGCTCTCCTTTATATCCGTACCAGGAGCCGCTTTTTTCGATAATATTCTGCGCGGTACCCAGGTCGAGAAGGTCGCCTTCCTTGGAGATTCCTTCGCCGTAAATGATGTCGAATTCGGCTTCGCGGAACGGCGGAGCCATCTTGTTCTTCACCACTTTGATTTTGGTGCGGTTGCCGGTGACGACTTCGCCGTCCTTGATGGCGGCGATGCGGCGGATATCGGCGCGGACGCTGGAATAGAACTTGAGGGCGCGGCCGCCGGTGGTGGTTTCGGGACTGCCGAACATGACTCCGATCTTTTCGCGAATCTGGTTGATGAAAATCAGGCAGGTGTTCGACTTAGAGACGATGCCGGTGAGTTTGCGCATGGCCTGCGACATGAGGCGGGCGTGGACGCCCATGAAGCTATCGCCCATTTCGCCGTCGAGCTCGGCTTTAGGGACCAGGGCGGCGACGGAATCGACCACCAGCACGTCGATTGAGCCGGAGGTGATCAAGGCGTTGGTGATTTCGAGCGCCTGTTCGCCATAATCGGGCTGCGAGACGAGGAGGTTATCGACGTCCACGCCGAGCTTGCGGGCATAGGCGGGGTCGAGCGCATGTTCGACGTCGATGAACGCGGCCATGCCGCCAATTTTCTGTGCCTCGGCGACGCACTGGAGGGCGACGGTAGTCTTTCCCGAGGATTCGGGGCCGAAGATTTCGGTGATGCGGCCGCGGGGGAATCCGCCAATGCCGAGAGCGAAATCGACCGAGATGGAACCGCTCGAAATCGAGGGGACGGCCTCGACGGCGCGGCTGCCCAGGCGAATGATCGAGCCTTTGCCGAACTGCTTTTCGATCTGGGTCAGCGTGGCGCCGAGGGTGCGAGCTCGTTCTTTTTCATCCATGGTTGAGGTCCTTCATTGAGGCGAATATAAAGCGAATATCCATTATAGCTTACGCGAGCCATTCGACGGTAGCGGCGACGAGAAGCGGGCCCAGCAAGGACGCGGCTTCGCGCTCGACGGATTGCAGAACCTGTTCGGCATGGCCCTGATCGGGGGAGACGGTGACGCAGGCGATGAGGCCGCGCTGCCAGAGGTCCTGATAATCGATCTCGGCCACGGCGACGTTGAATTTCACACGCAGGCGATCCTTAAGGCTTTTTACAAAGTGCCGTTTGTCCTTTAAGGAATGGGAGTCGTCGAGGCGGAGCTCGAAGGTAATAACGCCGACCGACGGCATGCGCTTAGACTAAGGCTTCTTGGGCCACGCGTTCGGTGGCGAAGCATTCGAGGATATCGCCTTCTTTGATGTCGTTGAAATTAGCCAGCGAGACGCCGCATTCGAAGCCGGCCTTGACTTCGCTCGCGTCGTTCTTGAAGCGTTTGAGGCCTTCGATCTTGCCGGTATGAACCAGCACATTGTCGCGCAAGACGCGTACCTCGCCGTTGCGGACGAGCACGCCATCCTGCACCGCGCAGCCGGCAACGACGCCGACTTTCGAGATACGGAAGACGTTCTGCACAATGGCGCGGCCCTTGAAGACATCTTTGAAAACGGGGTCCAGCATGCCGCTCATGGCTTTCTTGATCTGATCGGCCAGCTCGTAAATGATCGAATGCAGGCGGATATCGACCTTTTCCTGCTCGGCGACAGCTTGCGCGGTGCGATCCGGCCGGACGTTGAATCCGACGATAATCGCGTTCGACGCGGAGGCAAGCAGCACGTCGGTTTCGGTGATCGCGCCTACGCCCGCGCGCAGCACGCGGATCCTCACCTTATCGGTGGAAAGCTTGGTCAGCGTATCGGTTAAGACTTCGGCGGTGCCGCCCACATCCGTTTTCAGGATGATGTTGAGATCCTTGACCTCGCCTTCTTTAAGTTGGTCGTGGAACTGATCGAGGGTGAGGCGCTTGTTCTTGGCCATTGCCACTTCGCGCGCTTTCGATTCGCGATAAATGACGATCTGCTTGGCCTTGGCGGTATCGGTCACCACTTGCATGGTGTCGCCGACTTCGGGTAGCGATTCGAGTCCTTGCACTTCGGCGGGCATGGACGGGCCCACTTCGCGGGTATTATCGCCGCGATCGTCGGCCATGGCGCGTACGCGGCCGAATACCGAGCCGCAGATGAAGTAATCGCCGACGCGCAGGGTTCCGTTGCGGACCAGCACAGTCGCCACCGGACCGCGTCCGCGATCGAGTTTTGCTTCGAGCACGGTGCCCATGGCGGGACGCGCAGGATTCGCTTTGAGATCCAGCATGTCCGCGACGAGCAGAATCATTTCGAGCAGCAGATCCAGGTTCGTCTTGGCTTTCGCCGAGACTTCGACCATCACGGTATCGCCGCCCCAATCTTCGGCCAGCAACCCGCGGTCGGAAAGCTGTTGTTTGATCCGTTCCGGCGTGGCTCCCGGTTTGTCGATTTTGTTGATCGCGACGATGATCGGCACCTTCGCCGCTTTGGCGTGATCGATGGCTTCGAGCGTCTGCGGCATGACGCCGTCGTCGGCGGCGACGACTAAGATCACGATATCGGTGACTTTGGCGCCGCGGGCGCGCATGCGGGTGAACGCTTCATGACCCGGCGTGTCGATGAACACGATTTTGCGGCCGTTTTTCTCGACGTGGTAGGCGCCGATGTGCTGGGTAATGCCGCCCGCTTCATGACCGGCGACATTCGAGAGACGGATGGCGTCGAGCAGGCTGGTTTTGCCGTGATCGACGTGGCCCATGATGGTCACGACAGGGGGACGCCGTTCGCGATCGAGATCCACTTCAGTGGTCTCAATCTCATGCGTGGTTTCCTGTTCGTAGCTGACCTTATTCGTAGAAGCGCCGAAATCGCGGGCCAGTTCCTCGGCGACTTTAACGTCCAGGGTCTGATTAATGGTGGCCGAAATTTTCTTGTCGAACAACCGCTTCACGACAAGATTGCCCTTGACGCCTAGCTTTTCGGAAAGCTCCTTGACGGTGATGCCTTCGGCAATGGTTACTTCGCGATCGACTGGCGGCGGTTCAAACGATTGCTCGCGCCGGGAGACAGGACCGCGCATCCGTCCCTCATCCTGATCGCGACGGCGGTCGGCGGGAGTGCGCACCCCGGGCTTGGTCGCGTGACGGCGGCCGGGATCGGTCGGAAGTGTAGCCGGCTCCGCCCGTAAAGGCGAAGTCGGATGCATGGGACGGCCGCGCTGGGCGGGACCGCCTGGGCCTCCGGGACCGCGATTATAACCACCAGGGCCGCTTGGACCGGAGGGGCCGCGATTGTAGCCGCCCTGATTATAGCCGCCGGGACTGGGGGGGCCACCAGGACCGCGCATGAGAGGCTGTCCAGGACGCACCGGACCGGTGTAAATTGGACGGCCAGGAACAGGGCTCGCTGGCCGGGTAGGCATGCCGGGACGCGGCGGAGGAGGTGCTCCGGGTGCGGGCGGACGAGTACTGAGTCTTGCCACCATGTCCGGACGCGGCGGCACCACGGGTCTGGCCTGAGGCTGACCGGCAAGATTCGGCTTGGCCGGCGGACGCAGCGGATGCGACGGAGAAGTCTGCGCGGAAGGCGCGCCCGGCCGCACAGTTTGCGGACGAGGAGGCGCGGGAATGCTCGGCACACTGGGGGCGGATGGGCGCGGAGCACCCGGAGCGGGAGCAGACGCCACGGAAGCAGCTTTCGGAGCATCGCCTACGCCGGGCGGAAGAGGCTGTCGCGGTCCCGACAAAATCTGACCAGGTCGCGGCGCGGGCATCGGCCTGGCGGGAATTGCCGAGCCTCTGGACATCGGGTTGGAAGGCGCCGGGGTTGAAGGGTTCGAAGGCGCGGCCGGCTGTGCCGGTTGAGCGGGCGCCGATGGCTGCGCGGGCGCATGGCTTTGCGGCGGCGGAGCCGGAGCGGGAGCCGGCGCAGGGGGAACCACACGCGGCGGCGCGGGCCGAGGCTGGGCTGGCGCTGCGTGCGGGATCGGCATGGGCGGCGGCGCGAAGCTTTGCCCCGTCGACAAAGGAGGCCGCAAGGGAGGAGCGAGTCGTACCGGCGGCGCCGGCGGTTCCTCCGCGGTCTTTGTTTCCTGAGTTTCTTTGGTGCTTTCCGCGGCAGGCGTTTCGACCTTTACAGCAGGCTTCGAAGACGGCTGCGCGCGGACCGGTTCCGGCTCTGGCGTGCTCTCCGGTACGTTGTCATGGTGACGCGAAACTTCTCGCGCGGCAGGCGCGGAATCTCCACCGGGCTCGCCGGTCACGCGCCGGCGGACCTCCAGAGCTACGTCGTCGTCGAGCGAGCTGGAATGCGTTTTCTTGTCGGCAATGCCCAGCTCCGCCAACGTATCGAGAATCACGTTGGGCTTTACTTCGAGCTCGCGGGCCAGCTCATTAATGCGAATTTTACTCATACGATAACGTTCCGCCACCGCCTACGCGATGAACGGATTTTCACGAAAGTTCGGCTACTCCTTTTACGGAATCCGGTGCGGCGGCCGGAACTTCCGTGCTCTCTATCGTATCAGATTCATTTTCTGACACTGCCCCATTTGATGCTTCCACTTCGGTTTCGGGCGCAGCCTCCGCGGCTGCTTCCGGCGAGGGCGCGGATTCCTCGAACTGGCCATAATAAGCGACCACCGCGGTCTGAATATTTTCGACCATATCCTGATCGACGCCGGGAATTTCTTCCAACTGCTCCGGAGTCATCGCGCCCAGTTTTTCCACTGTCGCCACGCCCGCTTCCATCAGTTTTTCCGCGACCGTCTCGGCCATCCCGTGATCGATCAGAACGGTAACCGGAGCGCCGGGAACGACCAGCGCAGCCATCTGCGACTCCACTTCCTGCCGCTTCTCTTCCTCGCTCTTAATATCGATCCGCCAGCCCAGCAGTTTGGCCGCCAGGCGCACATTCTGGCCCTTTTTGCCGATGGCGAGCGACAGTTGCGTATCGTCGACGATTACTTCCATGTGCCGCTCCACCGAATCGATAATCGATACGCGCGAAATTTTCGCCGGGCTGAGCGCATGGGTGGCGAAGCTCACCGGATCGTCGTTGAATTCGATGATGTCGATTTTTTCGCCGCGCAGCTCGCGGATAATCGACTGCACGCGCATGCCCTTCATGCCGACGCAGGCGCCGACGCTATCCACGTCGCGGTCCCGGCTGGAGACAGCGATCTTGGTGCGCTCCCCGGCTTCGCGCGCGCAGCCTTTGATGATCACCGTGTTGTCGTAAATTTCCGGCACTTCCTGTTCGAACAGGCGCATGACTAATTCAGGCGCGGCGCGGGAAACGATCACACCCGCGTTCTTACCGGCCTTTTCGACGCTCTTGATCACGCAGCGAATGCGATCGCCGACGCTGAAACTTTCGAGCTTGGACTGCTCTTTTTTAGGGATGCGAGCTTCGGTCTTGCCCAGATCCGCCACCAGGTCCTGGCCTTCAATGCGCTTGACTATGCACGTGACCAGCTCGCCGACACGTCCGGAATACTCGGAGAAAATATTCTCGCGCTCCGCCTCCCGGACCTTTTGTAGAATCACCTGTTTCGCGGTTTGCGCCGAGATGCGGCCCAGCGCCTCAGTCGGCTTGGCGAAGCGAATTTCGACATCTATCTGCGCGTCCGGATGGGTGGCGCGCGCCGCGTCGAGCGAAATTTCCTTGTCCTTATCCAATACTTCGACGACTACTTTCCGCACGCCGTAAATTTGAATGGCGCCGGTCTTTTCGTCGAACTCCGCCACCAGATCCTCGGTGGTATGGAAGTGCTTGCGCGCCGCCACCAGCATCGCGTCTTTGACCGCGTCCAGGATGACTTTCGGCTCGATGCCCTTCTCTTTGCTGAGAATTTCGATGGACTGATAAATCGTTCCCATGCTCATAATAAAATCTGTCTCGTTTTTCCGGGGATGAAACTACCACTCGAACTTGAGATTCGCCTTTTCCACCTGATCCAGCGGAAACTGCACGCTCCGGCCGGGGGACGGTTCGAGGGTAAGAATACCTTCCGCGAAGCTCTGTAGCGTGCCCACCCAATGGCGCTGATTTTCCACCGGCTCCCGCAGCGCGACTTTGACCTTTTTCCCGACAAAGCGCTCGAAATCACGCGGCTTGGTGAGCTTGCGCTCGACCCCCGGGGAACTCACTTCAAGCGTGTAATGCGCGCCCGGGATCACGTCCTCGACATCGAGAATGGTGCCCACGTTCTGCGAAATCATCTCGCAATCGGCATGGGTAACGCCCTCCGGTTTGTCGATAAAAATGCGCAAAAGTCGAGCTCCGCCTCCGCCAAGCATTTGAACCTCGACAATTTCGAGGCCTTCGCTCGCGCCGACTCGTTCTGCGATTTCCTGCACTTTGGCCGTAACTTCCTCGCGACTCATATCCAATAAAAAAGTGGGCTTTCGCCCACTCCTTTTGCTCGACAGCTAACTCTAGTATACATGACGCCCCAATGAATGGCGACGTTTCAAAGAAATCGGTCCGCTCCGAGGTCGCTTAGAGGCGCAGTATCTTGATGCTGCCGTTCGACGTGCCCAGGTCCAGCAGCGGACCGCCCTTGCCGATCGTGCCGTCCAGGCGATGCTTCGAGATCTCCCCTCCATGCACGCTAACGTCGAAATCGCAGGTGATGGAGGAATTCGACGTATGCGCGCTCACACTCGCCCCGGCGTCCGCCGGCAGCCGCACAGTGATCGAGGAATTCGAGGTGCTGGCGTGCACTTCGCGCGCTGCGTCCAGGGTCAGTTCGATATGTCCGTTATTGCTTTCGAGCCGCACCGGGCTTGCATCCTGCCCCGTCAAATGGACGGTGATGCTGCCATTTGAAGTGGTCGCGCCGAACCGGCCTTTGCGAACGTCCGCCCGGATGGTGCCGTTGGAGCTATGGAGCGTCGTATCGCCGCTGATATCCGTTACCTCCACCGTTCCATTCGACGTCTGCACGTCGAGCGGACCCACCAGCCGGGAGGCGTGAACGCTGCCGTTGGAGGTGCGCAGATGGGAATCGCCCTCGATATCTTCCACGCGAATGGCTCCATTGGTGCTTACGATCCCGGCCAGGATCGTTTTCCTTGGCACATGAATGGTATAGCGCGCCCCGGCGTTCCCGCGATGATCCAGCGGAGGCAGCGTGCGAATGGTGATGGAGTTCGCTGACGGCACGATATCGATCTTCATCTCCTTCAAGCGATACTCGGTGCCGGCATACTTGGTGCCGTCGATATCCACCGTATTCTTGTCCCACCCCGAAATCTCCACCTGCCCGTTGAAATTGTCGAGCCGCAAGGTTCCGCCCGCGCTGAGGGGGAAACTATGGTGAAAATCCTCCCGGTAGCGATCGAAGCCACCGATGTTGATATCCATTTCGTCACAACCGGCGAGGAAAAATGCCAGCAGAGGCAGACAAATAGCGCGCATAAAACGACTCCTTAGCGCTAGTCTACGCAATTGCCGGATCTCTTGTTCCATCTGAGATAATCGATTCTGCCATGAAATTTCTCACCACCGCACTCAGTTTGTGCCTTTTCGCGACCGCAGCCTTGGCCCAGTCGCCCACCACCGTCCTGCACATTATTAATGTGAAATGGAAAGCCGACGCGACCCCCGAACAAATCAAAGCCGCCGTCGACGCGGCACATCAGTTGCCCGCGAAATTCCCTGGAATCAAGCGCGTATGGACCAAGAATCTAAAATATCAGGGCCAAGAAGGCTATAAACAGGCCATCGTGATGGAGTTCGAATCAGAAGCGGCCCTGAAAAAATATGCCGACAGCCCCGCCCAGAAGTGGTGGTACGAACTCTACACGCCCATCCGTGAAGAGAGCCATACCCACGACATCACGAATTAGGGCCTGTCGCTATTTTAAAATTCTGCATTATCTTGTAGGGCGGACGCCCCGTCCGCGCCGGACCCCCTGGTCCGGCTCCACCAACGCACTCAACTTCAGAGCCGGTACTCTAGTCGATCACAAATTGTGCGATGCGCTCGCGATGATAGGTCGCGTCACCGAACGCGATCTCACTCGCTTTGGCGCGCCGGTAGAAAAGGTGGGTATCATTTTCCCAGGTGAAGCCCATGCCGCCTTGCACCTGCACCGCCCGATTGCCGGTTTCGCGGCACGCGTCGCTGGCGTAAGCCTTAGCCACGCTGACCGCCGTCGGCGCATCGGAGTTGCCTTCCGTCATCGTATAAGCGGCGTAATAGGCGGCGGAGCGCGCGCTTTCGGTATAGAGCAGCATATCGGCGCACTGATGCTGCACCGCTTGATACTGGCCGATCGGTTTCCCGAACTGCTTGCGAGTCTTGGCGTAGTCGACGGCGATGTCGAGCATGCGCTGCATCCCGCCCGTAATTTCAGCGCATAGCGCCACGGTGGCCACGTGCAGCGCATGATCGAGCGCCTTACGCGCGTCATCTCCTTTGACCAGAAGTTCCGCCGCCGGATGATCGAACGTCACCTTATAAAGGCGCCGCGTCAAATCCATGGCCGGCATCAGAGTCTTCTTCACCGCGTGGCTTTCCACCAGGTACAGCGCCAGAGCGCCGGCATCGCGGGCGACAACAACGATCATGTCCGCGGACTCGGCGTCGGGTACGAACAACTTTTCTCCGGCCAGAGTCGGCATGGCAACTGCTTCCGGGTTCCAACTGGCGCTCGCTTCAAGAAGCGCGACGGTGGCCGTTTTTTCTCCACCGGCGAGGGAGGCCAAATGCTTCGTGGCGCCCGCGCTATCGAGGATGGCTCCGGCAAACAGATTCGATAGAAACGCGCCCGGCACGAGCGCCCGTCCCATCTCCTCCGCCAGCGCCGCGAGCTCGACATAGCCGAGCCCCATGCCGCCCGCTTCTTCCGGAAACACCACGCCCAGAAAGCCCTGCTCCGCCATGCTTCGCCACAATTTCTGGTCCTGCGCGGTGTCCGTCTCCATGATCCGGCGCACCTCCGAAATGGGGCATTCCGCCGCGAAGAATTTCCGCGCGTTCGATTGTAAGATTCGTTGAGATTCGCTGAGTCCGAATTGCATATTAATAGCTCTTGGGCAGGCCGAGCACGAAATGGCCGATAATATTTCGTTGAATTTCCGACGTTCCCGCTTCAATCGTGTTGCCGCGCGAACGCAAATATCCGTAAGCCCACTGGCCTTCGTCGAAGGCGTCCGGCGATCCATGCGCCAGTTGCCCATAAGGACCCAGAATTTCCATCGCCACCTGCTGGAAGCGCTGATTCAGCTCACTCCAAAAGATCTTCTGAATCGACCCCTCCGGGCCCGGCACGCCCGTTTCGTTAATACGGGAAAACGCGCGCATCTGGTTCAGCCGCATCACTTCGATCTCGGCATAGCATTGCGCCAGCTTCTGCCGGATCACCGGATCTTCCGATGCCGGCTTGCCGTTGCGATCGATGGTTTTGGCGATCTCCACCAGCCGGTTGAAATTGCGCCGGTAATTGACCTGTAGCGCCGCGCCGAACGTTCCGCGTTCATGCATCAGCGTGCCCATGGCGACGCCCCAGCCTTCATTCACTTTGCCGACCACGTTTTCGACCGGCACGCGCACGTCGCGAAAGAATATTTCGCCGAATTCGCTTTCGCCACTCATCTGTTTGAGGCCGCGAACCTCGACGCCGGGGCTGTGCATATCTACTAACAGCGCGGTAAGACCCTTGTGTTTCGGCACGGCCGGATCGGTGCGCACGATCAGTTCGCACCAGTCCGCGGCCCAGGCGTAGCTGGTCCAGCATTTTTGTCCGTTGACGATAAAATGATCGCCGTCGAGCACGCCCGTGGTCGAAAGCGCCGCCAGATCGCTGCCCGCATTCGGCTCCGAAAAGCCCTGGCACCAGATCTCCTCGGCCGACAACATTTTTGCCAGATAACGTTTTTTCTGCTCCGGCGTGCCGAAGGCGATAATGGTGGGCCCGATCAACCCCAGCGCGATCACGTTGGCCATGGGAGGAGCCTCCGCGCGCGCCATTTCCTCAATGAAAATCACCTGTTCCATCACCGCCGCGCCGCGTCCGCCGAAATCCTTGGGCCACGAAATCCCGGCCCAGCCCGCATCGAAAAGCTTCCGCTGCCATTTGCGCAGGTAATCGAACCGGCCCAGCATCGATTCTTCTTCGTCGCGCCGCTTCACCCAATCCTTGGGAACATTTTCGGCGAACCATCCGCGCGCTTCATCGCGGAACCGCAGTTCTTGCGGCGTCAGATTCAGATCCACTTGGATACTCTCCTTGTTTACGCTTTCTTCCCGCCCGGCAGGCCCATCATGTCGATCTCGTTGAAGTTCACCCGGCGCTCCTGCTCGGCGCACAGATTCGAGAACATCACCGCGATCGAATCGCGCAGTCCCACCTCGACATCGGCGCGCGGGCGCTTGCCGTCGCGGCAGTTTTCGAGAAACCCTTCGAGCTCGCTATCGACGGGATTCTTGTCCTCTTCAGGCGCCATCACGCCCTTGTTGTAAAGCCAGCGCCGCGCGAACTTCATCTCTTTATCGAGGAAGCTCTCGTTGCCGGAAACCTCGTCCTTCGATAAAAGAATCGGCAGCGATTTGCCGGGCGCAACCGATACCATGGTCGCTCCGGCCTTGTGCTCCTTTTCCTTCTCGCCGGTCTGCGTCGCTTGCGGCTTCGGCGGCTCCGGAAACCACATCGCTGTGGCCGGATTCTTATCGTCCCCCACCGTGATGTGGACTGCGCCCTCGGTGCCGATAATCAGCTCCCCCATTTCGCTGCGCGTGCAATCGAGCAGCGGCAGATGCGAAGAGGTGCACACGCCGCTCCAGATCATTTTCTTGCCGCCGGGATGCTTGAAGATCAGCTCCAGATTATCGAAAATATCGCGCCCGTCAAGAATCGTGCTGTTATCCCCCACGCCGACCACAAAGTCCGGTTGGCTGCCCAGCATCCAATCCGCGATATCGATCTGATGCGACGCCAGCTCCGCCGCCGGCCCGCCTGAAAATTCCCTGAACAGGCGCCAGTTGCCGGGATTGTTCCGGCCTCCCGGCTTCATGGTCCACGTCATCGTCCGGCGATAAACATCGTTGCGATGCCACTGCGCGTAAACGTGCTTCACGTCGCCCAGCACGCCCTTCGTCACCATGTCGTTCACTGCCTGATAAAACTTGCTATAGCGCCGTTGCAGGCCCACCTGGATCACCTGTTTCGGTCGCGCCGCCGCCAGCGCCCGCAGAGCGTGAACCTCTTCCGGCTTGAACACCAGGCTCTTTTCACAGAACACGTGTTTGCCCGCCTCGAGCGCGTCCTTGGTCACGCGAAAATGCTCGTAAAGAGGAACCGCGATCAGCACCGCGTCGATGTTCTTGGCCGCCAGCAGCTCGCGATGATCTTTGAATTTTTGCGGACTCGTCCCGATAATTTCAGCGCCCTTATCGGCATGCGCCGGATCAAGATCGCAGACCGCCACGCAGCGTCCGCTATCGGTTTTCGCCAGATGCCCCAGCAAATACGTGCCCCGGCTGCCCGTCCCGATGAATCCGTACTGAACCTGGTCGTTCGCGGCTTTGACTTTCTGAATAAAAGGTCCCACCGCGGCGGACGCAGCCCCAGCCATCTTCACGACATCGCGGCGGGAAGGATTTGCATTCATGTGAAACGACGATTTTATCACTGATCTCTTCCGTGGCGGCATAAGCCAATTCACGCCTTCGGCTTCCGATACCTCTGCGCCCCCCTCGCCGACATCTTCCGCAGCGCCCACCCCGGCAGCCCCTTCATGAACATCACGATCACCTTATACCGCCATCCCGGAATCACAAACAATTTCCCCTCATCAAACCCGCGTAGCGATTCCGAAACCACGAAATCCGCCGTCATCCACAAGCTCCGCGGGATCGGGCTCCGGTCCATCCCCAGCGCGTCGTGAAATTCCGACAGCGTAAATCCCGGGCACAGCGCCTGCACCTTTACCGCCGACTTCTGCACTGCCAATTCCGCGTAAAGCCCCGCCGTGAAGCTGTTCATCCAGCCTTTCGTCGCCGAATAGCTGACACTTCCCGCCGTCTGTCCGAACCCCGCGACCGACGACACATTAATCACGCCGCCCTCTCCCCGCGGGATCAAATTCTGGAGCGCGGCATGAGTCAAATGCATCGCCGCGATCACATGCAAGCGATGCATCTGCAACTGGCTCGCAAGGTTATCAGTGCTCCCGTCGGCGAAAAATCCCAGCGTTCCGAATCCCGCGTTGTTCACCAGCAGTCCTAAATTTGCCGCCGCACGAATTCGCTCAGCTACCCGATCCCGATCAGCATCGGCGGCCAGATCCGCGGCCACCACATCGGTCGAGATCGGATACGCCTCCGCCAATTCCACCGCCAGGGACCGCAAACGTTCTTCCCTCCGCGCCACCAGCAATAAATCGTACCCGCGCGCCGCCAGCTTCCGTGCGAACATCGCGCCGATGCCGCTTGAAGCTCCCGTGATCACCGCCAGTTTTCTCTCAGCCATTCGCTTTCTCCACCTCGTCCATCCGATGCCCTCTCGCCGACCACTCCGCCCCGGCCAGCACCAGCATCGAAACTAAAAATCCGATCAGAATCAGCGTCACTGAATTCTTGAACACGTTATATTCGCGATCCAGCTTTTTATAAAACCCCGGCCATACCCATTTGTTGATTTGCTTCAGAACTTCGAGCAGCACACCCACCACGATGGCCGCCGGAATCACTCGATCCAGCGGAGGCTTTCCGTTCGGCAGGAAGCGATAAACCAGAAACAGCACCAGCACCGTAATCGGCACCGCCGCCATCTTAAACGTCACAACCGGGATCGCGGAGAACAGCCAGGCAGGCATCCACGCAGGTCCAGCCTGGGCCAGCTGCCGGAACGATTCCTGGCTGAACGCGGTCATCAGCAGCGAGCCCAGCACCAGCGCTCCGCAAATGAAAATCAGCGCCAGGCTGACGATTTGATTGCGAAAAAAACTGCGGTTTTTGCGAATCCCCCAGACGTTGTTTAGCCCGACCTCCAACGGTTCGAAAACCCCGTTCGCGGTGAACAGCAGCAGGAATAAGGAGATGATCTCGATCTTCCCCTGCGGAGGCGGATTATTGCGCAGGAAAGTCCCCAGTGCGTCGGGGAAAAAATCGCTCAGCGCCAGGTCGATCGCCGAAAGCGCCGTTTGCCGGCTGAAGAATTTCGACGCCACCGCCACGCTGACAATCAGGAAAGGATAGAAGGAAAGCAGCACGTTCGCCGCCACCGAAAACGCGTAGACATGCACTTCCGTCTTCATCCAGTAGCGGAAAGTCGGGCGAAGCGCTCCGATGGTTCCAGAAACGAATCCGGGCATCCTCTCAGCATTACACTATAAGGATGACTAAAACACGTTTCGGCGGATTCCTCGCGGCTCTGTTCCTTACGGTGGCTCTGGCAATGACCACCGTCGCGCAAGACAAGATGGTCTCGACCAAAACCCTCATCGATATCAACTCGGCGACGGCGGATCAACTGCAATCACTTCCGGGAATCGGTCCCGCGTATTCTACGAAAATCATCGCCGGCCGCCCCTACTCCGGCAAGGACGACCTCGTCAACAAGAAAATCATCCCGCAAACCACCTATAACAAGATCAAAGACCAGATCATCGCCAAGCAACCGAAGAAGTAGTTTCAAAGGTGCGCATTGTTCTCCTTTCGACCTATGAGCTGGGCCATCAACCCTTCGGCCTCGCCTCGCCCCAGGCCTGGCTCCTGCGCGCCGGCCATGAAGTAACCTCGGTCGATCTCGCCAAAACTCCTCTTTCTGAGGACCTGATTCGCCAAGCCGGCGCAGTCGCTTTCTCGCTGCCGATGCATACCGCGACCCGTCTCGCCGTTCCCGTGATCGCGCGTGTGAAGCGCCTGAATCCAGCCGCCCGCATCGCCTGCTACGGTCTCTACGCGCCTCTCAACGCCGACCTTTTGCGAGGCTTGGGAGTCGAAGCAATTCTAGGCGGCGAGTTCGAACAGTCTTTGGTCGATTGGTCCAACGGAAATCTTCGACCCGAAATCTCACTCGACAAACTAACCTTCCTCAAACCCGACCGCGGCGATCTCGGCGCGTCATACGCCCATTCATATGCAAAAATGAGCGGCAAACTAGTCGCCTACACGGAAGCGAGCCGAGGCTGCAAGCATCTGTGCCGCCACTGCCCCCTCGTGCCTGTGTATCAAGGCCAATTCCGGATAATCCAGCGCGACGTCGTACTCGCTGATATCCGCCAGCAAATCGCCAACGGAGCCAGCCACGTCACCTTCGGCGATCCCGATTTTCTGAACGGCCCCACCCACGCCATGCGCATTGTGGAGTCGCTCCACGCCGAATTTCCGCACGTCACCTACGACGCAACCATCAAGATCGAGCATCTGCTAAAACATCGCGACCTGCTCGGTGTTCTCAAAGAGACCGGATGCCTGTTCGTCACCACGGCCGTCGAATCCCTGGATGACACGGTGCTAGCGAAGCTAGAAAAACATCACACCAGACGCGATTTCTTCGAAGCTGTAGCCTTGGCACGGGAAGCCGGATTAGCGCTGCAACCCACGTTCCTGGCCTTCACGCCCTGGACGACGATAGAAAATTATCGCGACCTGCTAAGCGTGTTGCGCGATCTGGACCTCGTCGAAAGCGTCCCCAGCGTTCAGCTGGCTCTGCGCCTCCTGATCACGTCCAGTTCCCGTCTTCTGGAATTAGAAGATATCCGCTCGCGAGTCGGCCCATTCGATCAAAAGCTGCTGGTCTATCCCTGGAAACATACCGACGCCCAAGTCGACAAATTAGGCGCCCACATCTTCCGCCTGGTCGACAAGCTACAGAAGCGGGCCCAGAACCGCACAGAGATTTTCTCCGCAATCTGGACGGAGGCAGGTGACGACCCCCTACCAGAAAACTTCCATCTAATGCCCCGCGCCGTAGTCCCCTATCTCGACGAACCCTGGTATTGTTGAGCCGAACCAACCGAGGAGCAGGTAGCTCTTCTCTAATCAACAACGCGCCCTACCGCATGCGATCCCTTCAAGCCGCGTGCAAGCCCGGATGGCCACTCAATCCCTTGTAGGGCGGACCCCCGGTCCGCGGCCGACGCCCCCGTCGGCCTTCCGACGTCCGCACTACAATTAATGCTTGAAAAACTCGATTCCATGCAATAATGAGCTGTAGTACAATTTCGGCATCTTTCGATAGTCCGGTCCAACCGCCCTTGTCCGATCCTGCCCCGATCCACCTTTAGCAAATCAGCGTTTGTAAATCAGAAGGAAGTTCACTTGAAAAATATTTTTGTGGGAAACCTCAGCTTTGGGGTTACTGAAGACGCAGTTCGTTCACTGTTTGAACAGTACGGAACCGTGGAACGCGTCAGCATCGTTACCGACCGTGATACCGGCCGGGCAAAGGGATTTGGATTCGTCGAGATGACCGGCGATGCCGAAGCAGAGCGCGCCATCAGTTCGTTGAACGGCCAGGAGCTCGATGGACGAAATCTGACCATCAATGAAGCGCGTCCGAAGGAAGATCGCGGCGGCGGATTTGGCGGCGGCCGCGGCAACGGCGGCGGCGGTGGCGGCGCCCGCCAGAAGCGCTGGTAGTCAGATAAACGGGAGGGGACTTCGGTCCCCTTCCTACTAAATCATGTCGAAAGTTCATGAGTACATTCTGGTGGCCTCTGATGGCACCTGCGGAATCACGAAGTCGAATGGCCCGATCTGTTTTCAGCAGTCGCGGCAGGAAGTCGGCGGGCACTTCGAATCTTTCGATCCAAAACTGGGCGATGGATATACGGCGCAGATTAACGAAGACGGCGCGCAGCGTAAGTTCAAGCCGAATGTGGCATTTGAAGGAGTCGCCGGCAACGTTTTAATCGGCCGCGCTCACGGAACCGAGATGTGGGGATTGACGGCGGAGCAGCAGGCGGAAGTTCGCGTTCGCGTAAAAGCAACCCGCTAAAATCGAAGCATGCGCGTTCTGCTTGTAGCCGCCACCACCGGTTATCAAACACGCGCTTTTTCCAATGTTGCACAGGCCATGGGACTCGATCTCGTGCTCGCCACGGATCGCTGCCATGTCCTTGAGGATCCTTGGGGAGACAACGCCGTAGCTCTTCGTTTTGAGGAGCCTGCGGAAGGAATAGAATCGCTGATCGCCCGCGGACCCTTCGATGGAATCGTAGCCGTCGGGGATCGGCCCGCCTATGTGGCGTCCCTCGCCGCGAAACGGCTCGGCTTGCCGTTCAGTCCTCCGGAGGCGGTCCTGGCGACCAAGAACAAATTCCTGGCGCGCCAGAAATTCCGCGCAGCAGGCCTGCTCATCCCCGGATATCAACTGCTCGATCAGCCCGGCCCTGTGCGCTATCCCTGTGTTTTAAAGCCTCTTGGACTCTCCGGCAGCCGCGGCGTGATTCGCGCTGACGACTCCACAGAATTCGACGCCGCCTTCGCCCGCATCCGGAAAATTGCCGCCGAACCTACGATCCTCGTCGAGGATTTTATCCCAGGGCACGAATACGCGCTCGAAGGAATTGTCACCGCCGGCCGCTTGCAAGTGTTGGCGCTATTCGATAAACCCGATCCTCTTGACGGTCCATTTTTCGAGGAAACGATTTACGTAACTGTCGCCATTCACACGGCCATCACCGAGACCACCCAAGCGGCCATCACCGCGCTCGGCCTGACCCACGGCCCGATCCATGCCGAGATGCGCGTCAACGATGCGGGGGTTTGGATGCTCGAAGTCGCGGCGCGTCCCATCGGCGGCCTCTGCGCCAAAGTGCTGCATTTTTCGACCGGTGAATCGCTCGAAGAACTGATCCTCCGCCACGCCATCGGCGAAGATATCAGCGCGGCTCGCCTGGCCGAAGGAGCCCATGCTGTCATGATGATCCCGATTCCACGCGCTGGAATTTATATGGGCGTTTCTGGCGTGACACCCGATGTCGTCATCACGGCAAAACAAGGGCAGGCGATGATTCCGCTGCCCGAAGGCGCAAGCTATCTCGGATTCATTTTCGCGCACGCGGATTCTCCCGAACGCGCAGTCGCGGCGTTGCGCGAGGCGCATGCGCTTTTGAAATTTGACTTTGCCCCCATGCTGCACGTCGTAAAATAAAAACATGCAGAACTATGACTGGAACTCTATTGAAAAGGAGCAGATGAATCCTTTTCTGAGCCGGCAAGTGATTCACGGCGACAATATGACCATCGCCCGGCTGGAACTGGCGAAGGGCTGTAGTGTTCCTGAACATAGCCATTCCAATGAACAGATTGCGATGGTTCAATCAGGCCGCATCCTGTTCAACGTCGGCGGCGTCGAAACGACGCTGGGCGCGGGCGAAACGATGCGCATTCCTCCCCAGGTGCCGCACTTTGTCGAAGTAATCGAAGATTGTGTGGTCTTCGATTTGTTCTCACCTCGGCGCGAGGATTGGATTCGCGGCGACGATGCGTATCTACGTGTTAAATGAATCACCTGCGCTACATTCTCGAAGAGGATCCTGAAAAGGGACGGCTGGACCGGGCTGCGCTGGAACTGGCCACGATCCAATTTCCCGACCTCGATCCGGAGCCGTACTTGCATCAATTGAATGACTTGGCGTCGCAATTGGGAGATCGTCTGCGGAATTTCAACGACGGCCGCGATTTCGTCGAGACGGCGCAGAAATTTTTGTTCGAGGAAATGGGATTTCATGGCAATGATACCGATTTTTTCGATCCGCTCAACAGTTGCCTGAACCAGGTTTTGACGCGGCGCACTGGAATCGCTATCTCATTGTCGGTACTGTACATGGAAGTTGGGCGGCGGCTGCACATGCCTCTTTATGGGATCGGGTTGCCGCGGCATTTTGTGATGCAGTATGACGACGGTAACTACAACACTTATATAGACCCTTACGGCGGGGGCGCCATTACCGCGCGGGATTGTTTCGCGCTGGCCCAGACGCAGGTGTTCGATCCGTCGATCCTGGCGCGGGTGTCGAAGAAGCAGATTGTGATGCGTATGTTGCACAATCTACGGCACGTATACCTGCGCAGCAACGATTTTGAGCGGGCCGTGGCGACGCTCGACTGGCTGATTGTCGGTTATCCCGAAGCAGCGGCGTACAAGAGCCGGGGCGCATTGCTGCTGGAGCTGAAACGCTACCAGGCGGCGCGCCGGGATCTGGAAAAATATCTCGAACTGGAGCCCGACGCGGCGGATCGCGAGGACATCCAGAAGAACCTCGAAAAGATCCATTTGTGGCTTGCGCGCGTGAATTAGACGCGCTTAAAGGAGCATAAATGACGAAAAAAGTGGCTCTAAGAAACCTTAGCTGGCTATTTTTTGCATCGTTATTGAACGCCCAGACGGTGAGCGTGTGGCTGACCACCGACGATCAGAAGACTTTGCTCCAGCCGCAGGCGGCGATTTCATTTTCGAGCGGCGCGTCCGCGTCCATCCCCACGGTTTTCGTCGACGAAGGAAAACGCTACCAGTCGATCGAAGGATTCGGAGCGTCGTTTACCGATTCCTCGGCGTGGCTGATGAATGAAAAAATCGTCCCGGCATCGTCGCTTCCCACCGTGATGAATTCACTGTTCGACCACAACGCGGGCATCGGCATCAGCTTCGTGCGCAATCCGATGGGCGCTTCCGATCTGTCGCGGTCAGTCTATTCATACGAAGACACGCAGGGCTCGTTCTCGATTGCCCACGACCAGGTGGATATTATTCCTCTGCTGCGGCAGGCCAAGGTCATTAATCCCCGGCTCAAAATTATGGCGACGCCGTGGAGCCCTCCGGGGTGGATGAAGACGTCCGGCTCCATGATCGGCGGCTCGTTGCTGGCGGCCGATTACACATCCTTCGCGAATTACTTCGTCCAGTACTTGCAGGCTTACGCGGCGGCCGGCGTTCCAGTGGATTACATCAGTTTGCAGAACGAACCATTGTATGTGCCGACTGCTTATCCAGGGATGTCGATGCCGGCCACCGATCAGCTTACGGTCTTGAGAGATTATGTGCTGCCGGCGCTGGCCTCCGCGCAGCTCACGACTAAAGTGCTGATCTACGATCACAACTGGGATCAGCCGCCTTATCCGGAGACGGTTTTGAGCGATCCCACGCTTGCGGCGTCGGCGCGGATTGGAGGGATTGCGTGGCACTGGTATGCAGGGACGCCGGGTGCGATGAGCCTGCTGCACACTCAATATTCGGGCCGGAACAACTACGTGACGGAGGCCTCCGGAGGGACGTGGATTGCAGACGAGGTGAGGACGGATTTCGAGACCATCACGCAATCCATGCGCAACTGGAGCAGTTCCTATGTCAAATGGGGGATGGCGCTCGACCAGAACAGGGGTCCATTCATCCAGGGCGGATGTGGGGATTGCACGCCGCTGATTACGGTGAATCAAAGCACCGGCGCGGTGAGTTACAACATCGATTACTATACGCTGGGGCACTTCAGCAAGTTTGTGCTGCCGGGGGCGGTGCGGGTTTATTCGAGTAACGCTCCGCGGATGGTGAGCGCGGCGTTTACGAATCCGAATGGCACAGAGGCGGTGGTGGCTTATAACGACTCGGCTACCAGCCAGACTTTTCAGGTAACCTCGCGCGGACGCAGCTTCGTCTATACGCTTCCCGCGCTGGCCGGGGCTACGTTTGTGTGGACGGCGGAGCAGCAGTCTATGCCTAGCGGCCGGTCCGTGACGCGACCGGCCCGGCGGCCTGGATATACGGTCAGCGCGGTATCGCAACAGATTCAGGCGTCGAGTTACAACGATATGAACGGTCTGGAAACGGAAACGACTTTGGATACCGATGGGGGGTATGATCTGGGTTATTCGGCGGACGGCAGTTGGGCCGAGTATCAGAATATCGACTTCGGATCCGGCATCAGCACAGTGAATGTGCGAATGGCGAGCGCGGGGAGCGGAGGGACGCTGGAGTTTCATCTAGATTCCGTGAGCGGTCCGCTGGCCGGAACGGCGACTCTTGCACCGACGGGCGGGTGGCAGATTTGGACTACGGTGAGTGCGCCGATGTCCGGCGCGAGTGGGGTGAGAAATTTATTCCTGGTGTTGAGGAGCGGTGGGGCTGCGGGTGGGATCGCGAACTTGAATTGGGTTCAGTTTCATTGAGGGACCGGAACGCTGTACTGAGATGCGACTACGTCCGCATGCTTACGCATGGCGGTTCGGTGGGGGCGTTGTGGTAGGCTCGCTGCCTGCTGTCACGGCTCGTAACGGCTGGTGTCATGAGAAAAATGTTCCGCATGCGTAAAGGCATCGTGGAGCTTTGGGAAAAACGGAAAGGGAACAGGGAACGCTGCTCGTGCGTGCCGCGTTGCCACTCCTGCCCAGAGGTCGGGCAATGATCGGAATGAAAACACGGCGGCTGAGTGGATGGGGCGAAAAATCGGGGACAGAGCGGGCTGTCCCCGATTTTTCGCAATGAACTTATTTTTATGAAGCTATTTTTTTCGTTATTTTTTGTTCCGGTGATGTTTGGGCAGGCTGTTACTACTGCCGAAAAGGCTGCTTATCTTGAGCGTGACCTGATCGACAAGCATTTGCTGGAAGGATTATATGTATCGATGGTGCCGGTGGCGCCTGAGGGCACTAAGCTGCCGCATACGGTGGACGATCCGGGTAACGTGATCCATGCGGGCGTGTGGACCGGACGGTATCTGGCCGGGGTCGCTTATGAATACGCCGTGACCCAGGATCCGCAGGTGCGGAAGCTGGGCGGCCAGTTGCTGATCGGGCTGCGCCGTTTACAGGAAGTGACGGGAAAGCCCGGCCTGCTGGCGCGCGGATACATAAAGGGCCATGGTCCGGTGGAAGGATTCGAGCGCGGCGGAGGCGATTCGGCGCATTGGCATCAGGGGCAGGGCGCGTTCGCCGATTACCGCTTCTATAGCGATGTGAGCGTCGATAATTTCAACGCGGTGCTGTACGGCTACGCGCTGTATTTCGACCTGGCGGCCGATGCCGAGCAGAAGAAGATGATCGCTTATGACGTGGACCGGTTGATGACGCATATGCTCGACAATCATTACCGCGTCATCGATTTGAACGGGAAGGTGACGCAGTATGGCCATATCGGCGTCGATCCCGATCCGGCGCGCGACGAATATTACTTCAAAGGCGGCGACAGCGAACTGAAGCGGTACATCACGGGCACGGAGTGGCATCCTGGATTGCGCGTGGCGCTGATGGCGCTGCCGGATCTGCTGATTGCGTATCACGTGACCGGCAAGGCGCGGTATATCGACGAATACCGCAAGGTGATCGCGCGATTCGCGGCGAATCCGGAACCGGCGCGCGATACGCGGCCGTTTTCGCTCGAACGAATCGCGAAAGCGAACCACAGCAGTGAAGGGCAGGCGTATGAGGCGCTGTTCAACCTGATTCGCTACGAAAACGATCCGAAACTGCTGACGATTTACGATCAGTGGGTGAGCGATTTGTGGGATCTGAACTGGATGGAGGGCAATCCTCTGTATACGTTCATGACGGTGGCGTTGATTCCGGAAAAGTGGGAGCCGGCCAAGCCCGCGGATTGGAAGAAGCTGGCGCATGCCGACGAATCCATGCAGTTGTCGATCGAGACGCTGCGGCGATATCCGGTGGACCGGGTGATGCATCCGGTGATGAACTCGATTCGCACGGATATCGAGATCAGCCCGTTCGAGGATCGGGCACACGAGAAGCAGGCGGCGAAGCCGGTGCCGATTGATCAGCGTCCGCTGGACAATGAATACGCGTGGAAAGGAAATCCGTACGCGCTGGATGGGTGGCTGAAGCCTACGGTGACGTCGCTTCAATTCGCGTGCGACGATCCGCTGGTGGCGTGGTTCAGCGACGCGAACGGGCGCGCGTATATGACTCGCGACGGGATGAAGACTTGGACGCAGGTGAGTTTCGGGCTACTGGGCGCGCACGTGAAGCGGCTGGCGGCATCGCCGACGCGGACGTTCGTGGTGTGGGCGGAGACGGATCGCGGGGTGGTGATTACGCGGGATGGCGGGATGTCATGGCGAGCACCGGCGGTTGACGATCTGGCTACGGGCGAAAATAAGCCGGCGTTCGAGGCGCATGACGCGCATGCGGCGGGGCTGCGGATCGACGAGAAAAAGCGGTTGTTGCGGAAGGCTGGCGACGGGTCGGAAACGCCATCGATGGAGGGGTGGAGGATTCCAGTGGCGACGTGGGTGATTGTGAACGCTCGGGGAACGTATGCGGGGGGACCGGGCGGGGCTTATTCTTTGGTCGATGGTAAGTGGAGGGAAGTGAAGTTATGGGCGGAAGAGGAGACGGGGCCGGCGGATTATTTGCATGCGTATTGGATGGGGCGGTATTACGGGTTTTATAAATAGTGGGAGCGCGTGAATCGCTCTGACTGCGGGATCTGATAATATCCTGCCATGCTCTGTCGATGTACCTGGTTTGTACTGCTGACTGCGGGATTGTTTGGAGCTGACCCGAAGTCGGTTACGATTTATCGCGATAACTTCGGCGTGCCGCATGTGTTCGGGCCGACGGATGCCAGTTGCGTCTTCGGATACATCTACGCCCAGGCTGAGGATAATTTCTGGCAGATTGAAGACAGCTATCTTCGCGCGCTGGGGCGGGCTTCGGAAATTTACGGCGAGCGCACTCTGGCCGACGATGAGCTGGTGCGGGCGCTAGAGATTCCGCGTCTCTCGAAGGCTGAATACGAACGGGAATCGCCGCGCGCCAAGGAATTGCTCGAAGCCACGGCTGACGGGCTGAATTATTTTCTGGCGCAGAATCCGCGCGTGAAGCCGAGGCTGATCACGAAGTTCGAGCCTTGGCACGTGCTGGCGTTCAATCGCTATGCGCTGTACTTCCAGTTCATCTTCAAGAACACGGGTGTGCGAACGGACGAGATCGCTTCGGCCGCGGAGCAGCAGGGGTCCAACATGTGGGCGGTAGCGCCCGCGAAAAGCGCGTCCGGGCATGCGATGTTGTTTATCAATCCTCATCAGCCGTTTTTTGGGACCGGGCAGTGGTATGAAGGGCACGTCCATAGCGGCGAGGGATGGGACATGTCCGGGGCTTCATTTTTCGGTTCGTCCTTTCCGACCATCGGACACAACGCGGTGCTGGGCTGGAGCCATACGGTGAATAAGCCGGACATCTCCGACATCTGGGAGGAGACGTTCGACAAGGCGGGCGACCGGCTGGCGTATAAATACGGCAATGGATACAGGCAGGCGACGGAGTGGACCGACGTGGTGAAGATCAAGACCGATGCGGGGCTGGCCGAGCGGAAGTTCACATTCCGAAAAACGCATCACGGTCCGCTGGTGGCGAAGCGCAACGGGAAATGGCTGGCGGTGAGGATGGCGCAGTTCGAAGAGGGCGGACAGATCGACGAATGGTATGCGATGAGCAAGGCGCATAACTTCGAGGAGTTCAAGAAGGCCATGGCCGCGGTCGCGGTGCCGATGTTCAACGCGGTGTATGCGGATCGTGACGGCAACATTTTCTATGTGTACAACGGCGCGGTGCCGAAGCGGTCTTTGAAGTTCGATTGGGACAAGAATGTCGACGGCAGCGATCCGGAGGCGGAATGGCATGGGTATCACTCGTTCAATGAGCTGCCGCAGGTGACGAATCCGAAATCGGGGTTCGTGCAGAATACAAATTCGTCGCCCTTTACGACGACGGTGTTCGGGAATCCGGATCCGAATGAGTATCCGAAATATATGGTGGGTGAGCCGGATAATGCGCGGGCGCGGATTTCGCGGCGGATCCTATGGAATAAAGACAAATTTACGTTCGATGAGTGGGCCAAGGCGGGGTTCGACACCTATGTGATTCAGACCGAGACGGAGATTCCGGAGCTGGTGAAGGCTTGGGAGAAGACTCACGACAAGAAGACGGCCGATGCGATTGCGGAGCTTCAGAATTGGGATCATGTGAGCCGCACGAGCTCCGTTCCGATGACCCTGTTCACGCTGTGGCACGAAAAGCAGTACGGCACGGCGGTGATTCATGCCGGCAAGAAACTGGAGCCGGTGGAGGCGCTGTCGATTGTGATGGACGACCTGACCGGCGCGTTCGGGACATGGAGGGTGGCGTGGGGCGAACTGAATCGGTTGGAGCGGCGGCAATCGGGTGGCGAAGAAGGGTTTCGCGACGACGTGAAAAGTCTGCCGATCGCGGGCGCGCCGGGTGATCTGGGGATCGTGTTCAATTTCTACGCGAGGCCGGAAGCGGGGCAGAAGCGCCGCTACGGAGTGGCCGGGCACTCGTTTATCAGCGTGGTGGAGTTTGGGCCGGAGGTCAAGGCGAAGTCGATCTTAGTGTTCGGGGAGAATTCCGATCCGGGGTCGAAACACTATTTCGATCAATCGGAGCTGTACGCGAAGGAGGAATTTAAGCCGGCGTACTTCAGCTTGGCGGACATTAAGGCTCACGCGGAACGAAGCTATCACCCTGGTGAGAAATCTCGCTAGCGCAATAATCCGCGGTCGCGCAGCCAGTTTGCCAGCAGGGCGCTCCATACAGAAAGCGTCGCATCGGTGGGGGCCAAACCAACGCCATGCGGGCCATTTTCGAAGATATGCATTTCCGTCGGCACGCCTGCTTTCCTGAGGGCGAGGTAGAATCGCACGCTGTTTTCGACGGGGACGACGGGGTCGTCGGAGGTATGGAACAGGAAGGTGGGCGGCGTTTGCGGGGTGACGCGCTGATCGTTGGACAGATCGTCGAGCAGTTTCTGATCCGGAGTGGCGCCCAATAAATTGGTGCGGGATCCGGCGTGGGTGTACTCGCTGTTGAGCGAAATCACGGGGTAGGCGAGGATGGCGAAATCGGGGCGAGAGCGGGCGCGATCGATGGGATCCGGCGCATTGGGATCGCCGGCATCGAAGTGGGTGGCGGCGGTAGAGGCGAGGTGGCCGCCGGCGGAAAATCCCCAGATCCCGATGCGATCGGGTTGAATATGCAGCGAAGCGGCGTGGGTTCGCACGGTGCGGATGGCACGCTGCGCATCGTGAATCATTACCGGGTGATGATACTTCGGGCCCAGCCGGTATTGCAGTACGAACGCTGAAATTCCCAGGCTATTCAGCCATTTCGCGATCTGCACGCCTTCGTGATCCGTGGCGAGATGCATGTAGCTGCCGCCGGGGCAGACGATCACCGCGGTGCCGTTGGGCGATTTCGCAAGATACGGCGTGAGCGAAGGCTTATCCTCCTCGGCAGTGCCGAGAGCGCCGGGCGCACCGTTGGGCCACAACAGTTCGGGGGTCTGCGCGCTGGCGGCGATCCCGAGGAGCAGGATGGCAAAAAGATATTTCACACGCGCCAATTGTCGGCTCTCCAATTTTGGATCGCTTCTTTAATCTGTTTGCGATTCCAGTTGCCGCCCAGGGCTTTCTGGACCAGACCGGGAAGCTCAGCGTCAGAGGCGAAGCGCAAACCGATCAGTTGATCGATGGTCAATTCGCTGATGCGCGGCTGAAGCGCGGCGGGGAGTATGGCGGCCAAACGCAAGCGCTCCTCCAGGCGAATCAAACGATCCTGCACTTTGATTGAGTAGACGCGGGTCTTGAACACTAAAAGGAACAGCCACAGAATCACGAGAACATGGATTCCGGTCATCCAGCTTGGATTCTTTACGACCTCGATGATCGAAAGAATCAATAAGATGACTCCTACTGGAGCCAAAAAGAAATGGAACAGCGGATCGAACATCGCATGATTCTTGAAAGATTGCGTCTCAGCCATTTAGTCGTCTGCCCTCACCCATCCGTAGACTTGATTACTGCGCATCCCTCCATGATCGAGGTACGCGCTTCTCAACTTATCGAGCGTATCATCTGGCAGAGGATTGCGCTTGTCCTTCACATTTACGCCATAAATCTTGGCGGCGTTGAGTCCGAAAATTTTCGCTTTATCTTCCGGCGTGATTTTCTTATAGCCGAAGCGTTCGCACATTTCGTCGGAGATCTGGAACCGCTTGAACGCTTCGATAGCCCATTGCGGGGAGCCCCACCAGAGGCAATCCGTGCCCCAGATGACGTGATCGGCGCCGTAATTTTTGATGTTCTTGCCCATGCCGTGCATGGCCATGATGGGATCTGCAATGACCAGCACATTGAAGAAGCTGCCGATCTCGCAATACACATTCGTCATGTGCGGATTGCGAATTTTGATATCCATCAGAACGTTGTGCCAGCCGAAATCGCCGGTCTTGGGATCGTACCATTTGGGATCTTTGAACTCAGGCTCGCCCGGCCCGTGTTCTAGCGCGGAGTGATAGATGATGAACGTCAGGTCCTTGTTGTTCAGCGCGGCCTTCTCTACATCTTTCGGATTCGCCAGATGGCCCAGCGTGCGGGATTGGTATGAATATCCTTTGTGCACGCTGAAGCGCTTCATACCGCGCTTGCGCGATTCCTCATAGAACCACATCGCGTTATCGTCGTCCAACTGGAAGCCTTGACCGGAGCCGCCGGGGTCGGAATGACAATACCATTTCCAGCTCTGAATGCCGTATTTATTGAGCTCGCGCTCCATTTGCTCAATGATGGCGGGCTTGTCGGGCTTGTTCGCCGCTTTATCCCAATAATGATTGGGAGCGCAGTTGCCTTGCCATAGAGCACGCTGCGAGCCGGCGAGGTCGTTCAGCTCGCGGCCCGCTTGCGACATCAGCCAACTGGGCAGAATCCCGCCGCCGCGGCGCGCGCCTTCGAGCGGCACGCCAGCTTTATCTTTATGCAATTCCTTGCCGGGGACGCCGGAGATGACCACCATCTGCGTCTCGCTATCGAAGAACATTTCCTTGGTGTAATTCTTAAAACTATAGGCCTCGACATCGTTCTTGAGGTCGAAGCCCATGTTCTTAATGAACGGATCGTTGCGGAAGGGCAGCGCCAGGCCGTGCGTGAAGTGCGATTGCACGTCCATGATGAAATACTCGCCTTTAGGCCACTTTTCGTGCGAGGCGTCCGGCTCCATCGTCTCCGCTTCGTCGACTTCAAAGGCTTCGCCATAGACTTTGTTCGATGCCAGAAAGCAAGTGGCGAGGCCCATGCTGCTGGCCATAAACGCGCGGCGATCGAGACCGAGCTTTCGCGATTTCTCAGCCGACATTTCGCCGATCAGGTGCTCGACTTGCTTCTGCTTTTGCGTCTGGCGGCGCGGGATGATCTCTTCGTTCGAGACAAGCTGGGTGGGAATGGCGGAGTCGACACCCTTGTTATGATCGCGCTCGCATTTACGAATCCACATGGTTCCTGCTTCCCTAGTGCATAATATAACCGTTCCCCAATTCAGCACAAGAGAGAGATCATGTCATCTGTCAATCGCCAATTCGTCCTCGCGTCACGACCGACGGGTATTCCTGAAGAATCGAATTTCAATTTAATAGAGACGCCGATTCCCGCCTTGAAAGACGGCGAGTTTCTGGCTCGCGCGATGTATATTTCGGTCGACCCTTACATGCGCGGCCGCATCAGCCAGGCGAAAAGCTACGCGGCGGGCGTAGAGATCGGCGGCATGATGGTGGCGGGAGGAGTGGCCCGCGTCGTCGAATCGAAGAATCCGAATTTCGCGGTGGGCGATATCGTCGACCCTTATATGGGCTGGCAGGAATATGTGGTGTCGAATGGCCGGGGCCTGCGCAAACTCGATCCGGCGGTCGCGCCGGTGTCGACCGCGCTCGGGGTGCTGGGCGTGACCGGATTGAGCGCGTATTTCGGCCTTCTTGACGTATGCAATCCCAAGGCGGGGGAGACCGTGGTGGTCTCGGGAGCGGCGGGAGCGGTGGGATCTGTCGTCGGACAGATCGCCAAGATCAAAGGATGCAAGACAGTGGGAATCGCGGGCGGTGACGATAAGGTCGAGTGGATCTCGAAAGACTGCGGCTATGACGCGGCGTTCAATTACAAGAGCACGGAAAACTACGGTGTGAAGCTGAAGGAACTCTGCCCGAATGGCATCGACGTGTATTTCGACAACGTGGGCGGCGCGATCACGGACGCGGTTTTCATGCAGCTCAATACGTTCGCGCGCCTCTCGATCTGTGGCCAGATTTCTCAATACAACAACGCGAAACCAGAGATGGGTCCAAGACTGCTGGGGATGCTGATCGTGGCGCGGGCGAAGGCGCAGGGATTTTTGGTTACCGATTATATGCCGCGCTTCGGCGAAGCGCTGACGGAAATGTCAGGCTGGCTGCGCGAGGGCAAGTTGAAGTATCGCGAAGATATCGTCAAGGGGTTTGAGAATTTGCCGAAGGCGTTTATCGGATTGTTTCACGGGGAGAATACCGGGAAGAGGCTTGTGAAGGTTGTCGACTGAAATGACAGCCAGCGAATTGAAACGCTGGTTGAAGCAACGTGGTGGTGCGTTTGCTGAAGGAACGAATCATACGTTTGTATTTTTCGAGAATCGGCGCACGGTGATGCCCCGGCATCCGTCGAAGGAGCTAAATCCGAACACGGTGCGGGGGCATTTGAAGAAACTCGGACTTGTGAAGGACCGATAATATGTATCACTACTCGGCGCGATTTCAACTCGACAGACCCTCCGGGTCATACACCGTTACGTTCCCCGATTTCGATTGGGGCGTGACGCAGGGGGATGACCTTGACGACGCGATGTTCATGGCTCACGATCTTTTGAAGATTTTCCTTGAGGACTGTATCGAACATCGCAAGCCTCTTCCCAAGCCTTCAAAAAAGGGCAGAGGATATCGCATTGTGAGCTTGCCCGCGTTGGAGGAAGCCAAAGTGGCGCTCTACGCGGTCATCCACGAGGCCGGTCTTAGAAACCTGGATCTTGCGCGCCGTCTGCGCCAGCCCGTCGCTCAGGTGGAACGTCTTTTGGATCTCCGGCGGCGATCGAAAATGGATGATATCGAAGCCGCGTTCGGCGTGCTCGGCAAATCCATCAGCATTGAAGTCCGCAACGCGGCATAGCGCTTATTCCCTGCAAATCCCGCGCTTACTCGCGCGGATGAAGGCGACAAGATGCTGCGTATGCTCCGTTTGCGACTCCGCCTCTATGCGTGACAGCGCGTCGTCCAGTTTCAGACCCGACTTATAAAGAAGCTTATACGCCTGCTTCAGCGCGCGAACTTCCAGTGCGGTGAAACCCGCGCGGCGCAGGCCGACCAGGTTCAGACCTTTCGGCGATACATTAAAATCCGAGTACAGAAAATACGGCGGCACATCGAGATTGACGCGCGTATTGCCGCCGATCATTGCCAGGCGTCCGATTTTTGAGAACTGGTGAATCACCACGCCGCCCGAAATGAAGGCCTGATTTTCGACCTCAACGTAGCCGGCCACCAGCGCGCAACTGGCGATAGTGGTGTTATCTCCGATCTTGCAATTGTGCGCGATATGGCCGGAGGTCATGATGTAATTTCCGTTGCCGACGATCGTTTCAGACTCCGGCGCGGTGCCGCGCGAGATGGTGTAATGCTCCCGAATTTTGTTGCCGTCGCCGATTTTGAGGTAGCTGCGCGCACCGGTAAAATTCTTGTCGAGAGGATCCGTTCCCAGGACTGTGCCGGCGGAAATTTCGTTGCGCTGGCCTAAAGTGGTCCAGCGCTTCACGAAAACATATGGCTCCAGTTTTGTTTCGGCGCCGATGACCACATCCTGCTCGATAATCGCGAAATCGCCGATGACCACCCGCGGTCCAATTACCGCATCGGGGTGAATGCGCGCCGTGGGGGCGACGACGGCCGATGGGTCAATTGGCATTCTCAAATAAGCCGGCAGCGCCCTGGCCTCCGCCAATGCACATGGTGACCACGCCGTAGCGGGCTTTGCGGCGCGCCATCTCATTGGCGATGGTTCCCACCATGCGGGAGCCGGTCATGCCGAAAGGATGCCCGATGGCGATCGATCCGCCGTTGACGTTGAGCTTTTCCTGCGGGATCCCCAGCCGGTCCCGGCAGTAAATCACCTGCACGGCGAACGCTTCATTGAGTTCCCAAAGTTCGATATCGGACATTTTCAAACCTTGCCGTTTAAGGAGCTTCGGGATCGCGAAAACGGGGCCGATGCCCATTTCATCGGGCTCGCAGCCGGCCACCGCGAAGCCGCGAAAGATCAACTTGTAGGGAATGCCGAGCGCATCCGCGCGTTCCCGCGACATCAACAGCGTGGCCGACGCGCCATCGGACAATTGCGAAGCGTTGCCCGCCGTGACGGATCCTTCGCCGCTGGTCTGGTCGAAATGGGGCTTCAACGCGAGCAGGCCTTCGAGCGTGGTATCAGGCCGGTTGCACTCATCGCGATCGCAAGTGGCGGGCTCCTCGCCGATTTTTTCGCCGGTTTTCTTATCGAACAACGCTTTCGTGGTCTGCATCGGCGCGATTTCGCCGGAGAAAAAGCATTCCTGCTGGGCGCGGGCGGTCCTCTTCTGGCTCTCCACCGAATATTCGTCCTGCGACTGCCGGCTGACTTTGTAACGCTTGGCGACTACTTCGGCGGTATCGCCCATCACCATATAAAGGCCCGGTTTATGCTCCTGAATCCAGGGATTCGGAGCATTATCGCGGGGCGTCATCGAAATGCTTTCGGTGCCGCCGCCGATGGCCGCGTCCACGCCTTCGTTGATAATCTGATGCGCCGCCATCGCGACTGCCTGCAAACCGGAGGAGCAGAATCGATTCACAGTCGTGCCCGCGACCGTGACCGGGAGCCCCGCGCGGATGGCCGCGATTCTTGCGACGTTTGATCCTTGTGGTCCGTTCGGTTGGGCGCAACCGAGAATCACGTCCTCAATCTCCGCCGGATCCAGCTTGGGCGTTTTCTTCAGAACATCCTTGATACAGTGGGCGGCCAGATCATCCGGCCGAGTCATATTGAAGGATCCACGGAACGATTTAGCAAGGCCAGTCCGGGAGCTGGCGACGATGACAGCTTCACGCATAGAATTTCAGGATAGCAAGGACCCGCTTCACGCACTGATTAAAACGCAGTACAGCGCGATCCAAAGCACGCCCAGGAAGTGCCAATAATTCACTGCGACGTCGACCAGTTCGCGCCGCTTCGATTTTCCCAGCACGACCACGAACAGAACCACCAAGCCGCCGATCAAGTGGGCCGCATGCAATCCGGTGAACAGGTAGAAGAAAGAACTGTGCGGATTCCTGGCCAGGAAGGCTCCGTGCATCACCAGCGACCGCCAGGCGGAGAGTTGGCTGGCCAGGAACGCCGCGCCCAGTGACGCGGTCGCCAGCAGAAAATGCGACGCCATGCGCCATTGCCCGCGCCGGAACAGACGCCGCGCGGTCTCAAACGTTACGCTGCTGATCAGGATCAGAATCGTGCTGACGCGCAGCGTTTTCGGGATCGGCACGGGATCCCAAAACGGCGGCGTGAGCTTGCGCCAGTAGTAGGCGATCACCAGCGAAATAAAAAACGCCGAGATCGAGATGCACGCCGTCAGCAGCCCCACCCGATAGAGCCCAGGCACGGATTTATTGGGATCTTCGAGGGCGGAAGGCAGGACAACGACCTGATCGGTATTGCCCGCGCGGTCGCTGAGAAGACGCGACATCTTACGTCCAGTCTAGCGCGTCCAGAAACTGGACTTAATGCTTCCAGGGCAGGAGGGAATGCTTTTTCGGTGTGCCTTTCGAAGGCGGCGCCGCGGCTGCCGAAGCTGCGGGCTGGCTTGGCGGGGGCATCGCCATCATTTTGATCAGTTGCTCGCTGACGCCGGCCTGCTTCAATCCGACCAATCCCTGCACGCTGGTATCGAAATTCGTCGGCGAAGTGCGGACCAGTTGCAGGATGAACTGCTCATCGAATCCGGCCTTGGCCAGAGTCACGATATTTTCATTGGTCAGTGGTTGATGCGCCAGCGCGGCGGTCGTGAACTGCTGGCCGACTGCGGGAAGGATCGTAAGAAGAACAGCCGCCAGAACACGCATACAGTGTTTATATCGGCATCCCCGAGCGTTGGGAGAGGACGGATTAACCTTAGGTCACTTCTTGGGCGCCGGCCACTTCTCGATCTTCTTCGCAATCGCCGCGGAGTTCTTCGCGGTCGGAGCCAACTCCAGATACTTCTCGTACGCTCCACGCGCCGCGGCGTGATCGTTTAATTTCTCCTCTGTTTCGCCGAGCTTCAGGAACGCCTCGGCCGAACCCGGATCCCACATGGTGGCGCGAAGGTAGCGGCGGCGGGCGGCGCCATAATTTTTCCGGGTCTTAAAGTAGAAATCGCCCGCATTGATGTTCTTTTGCGCCTCCAACGGATTCAGCGAAAACTCCTCCGGCTTGAGAGATTCGTCCTCTTCCGGCGGCTCCTGCTCGGTAGGCTTGGCGGGATGCTGGGTTTCCAGCTTTTTCTGCGGCTGCGCAGGCGGATCCGTAGGAGGCTGCTGGGCGAACAGGCCGCCGATGCCAAGCATCGCAGCGGCTGCAACCAGGCTGGCTGTTACCAGGGTGGCTGTTACCAAGCTAGACACGCGTGACACAATTAGATTATAGACCCCCTACAACAGCTTCGCGATCGCGCCTCAGAACTGCCTCTGCTGCCCGGCGTGTACCTCTATAAGGACACCCATGGCACGGTCATCTACGTCGGCAAGGCCAAGAATCTGCGCGCCCGTGTGCGCAGCTATTTCAATGTCGATCGCCTGGCGGAATCGAAAACCGGGACGCTAATCCACGAAGCGCGGAACATCGATTATATTCACGTCGATAACGAAAAAGAGGCGCTGGCGCTCGAAAACAACCTGATCAAGCAGTGGAAGCCGCGCTACAACATCCTGCTGCGCGACGACAAAACGTATCCGTATATAAAGCTGACCGGCGAGAAATATCCGCGCGTGTACGTGACCCGCAGATTGCGCAAGGACGGCTCATCGTACTTCGGTCCTTATTTTCCGGGAAACCTGGCGCACCGGCTGGTGCACTTCATTCATCGTCACTTCAAAGTCCCCTCCTGCCGCATCGATTTTGCGCGCAAGCACTCTCATCCATGCCTGGAATATCACATTCATCGATGCCTGGGCCCCTGCGTCGAAGGGCTCACCACGGACGAGCGTTATGCCGAAGCGGTCCGCTCCGTCCGCATGTTTCTCGAAGGCCGGCACAAAGATCTGGCCCAGGAACTTAGGTCGCGCGTCGAAGTGGCCAGCCTCGATATGCGATACGAAGAAGCCGCCGCGATCCATGACTTGGCGCGCACCGTGGAGGAGCTCGGCGAGAAGCAGAAAATGGCCTCCACCGACGGCGGCGATACCGATATTTTCGCTTACTATGCCGAGCTTCCCTTGATCGCCGTGAACCTGTTCCATCTCCGCAACGGCCACATTGTCGACCGGCGCGAGTTTTTCTGGGAAGATATTCGCGAGTTCGATGCGGCCGATTTTTTTTCATCGCTGCTGAAGCAGGTCTATCTGGACGATCCGTATGTCCCCGCCGTGATTCACGTGCCGGTAGAGTTCGAAGAACGCGAGGTTTTAGCGGACTTTTTATCGGAAAAACGCGGCCGGAAAGTCGAGATTCATACGCCGCAGCGCGGCCAGAAGAAAGCCATGCTCGAACTGGTGGAATCGAACGCGCGCCACAGTTTCGAGCAGCGATTCCGCGTACTGAAGCCGACCTCGAAAACCATTTCAGGAGCGCTACAGGACGCCTTAGGCCTGGAGAACGCGCCCAATCGCATCGAATGTTTCGATATTTCGCATATCCAAGGTACCGATAAAGTAGCCAGCATGGTGGTGTGGGAAAACGGGCGCATGAAAAAGGCGGACTATCGCAAATTCATCGTCAAAACAGTGGAAGGCAACAACGATTTCGCGTCCATGCACGAAGTCATCAGCCGCCGCTATTCGCGCTTGAAAGAAGAAGGTTTAGAACGCCCCGGCCTGGTGCTGGTCGACGGCGGATTAGGTCAATTACACGCCGCCGCGGCCGCGCTCGAAGAACTGGGCATCACCGATCAGCCGCTGGCATCGATCGCCAAGCGCGAAGAGTGGATTTACGTGTACGGGCAGGAAGAAGAACCCATCGTTCTGGACAAATTTTCCCCCGTGCTGCACCTGGTGCAGACGGTGCGCGACGAAGCGCATCGCTTCGCCGTGACGTTCCATCGCACCCGGCGCAATGAGAGCCGCATGCGCAGTGAACTGGATCAGATTCCTGGGATCGGGGAAAAGACGGTGATGAAACTACTGCGCCATTTCGGCAGCCTGGAACGGGTGCGCGAGGCTCCGGAGGAGGAGCTCGCGCAGGTCGCCGGCCGGGCCGCCGCGCGCAAACTGAAGGAGTTTAAATCTTCGGTAACGGAACTGGCGTCTTCAGAATAAATCCCCTATGTCCTTTGCGATGGAGCGCGCTTCGAGGTGGATTAAACCAGCATTGCCACCCTGCGGACTGATCACCGCCAACACTGCTTTCGAGCCAGCCGAGTAGACGAACAACGCGCCCTCTTCAGACTGAATCGAGACCTCGCCCAACGCGCCCGCGCTCATGCTGTCGCTAATGCGTCGTCCCAAACTGGATGCCGCGGCAGCCATTGCCGCCACCCGGTTCGGATCCTGCCCATTCGAAAACGAATGCGCGATCGGAAGTCCTTCGTTGGACGCCAACAGGACGCCCTTCAATTCCGGAATTGCACTGCGTAGAGCCTCGATGTGGGCCTTGAGTGCGTCACCTTTTGCCATAGTCACTTCTCCTTCAAATTTTCCCCGCCGAATTCATGCGCAGAGCACAATGCGCAAGCATAAGGATAATCGACCGGTAGGGAAATAACTTTAACGCTGGCTGGGGAAAAACACCAAGTCCAGGCATACGCCGAGCGGCAGATTCTTAGGCTGTCCAGAGAACCGAAGTACTATCGCAGCCACCCCGAAATCGGCAGAGACCACACGTTGGCGTACCCGCTAAACCAGCCCCAATCGTCCAGCCGCTTGAAATCCTGCTGCGCCTGCGCGTGGGACCGCGGGAAAGCCGCCGGAATCGCGCGGTCGCTGGCGAAATAGAGCGTGCGATGATCCGGACCCAGGTGCGGCTCGTCGTCGGTGTCTTTTTCATCGTCAGGGTAACGGATCGGCGTCACCGGCCCCCATTCGCCGCCTTTTCTGACCACAATAAACAGGTGGTCTTTCGGGTCGCCCTTGGTGCGTCCTGCGCTACAGAACACTAAGAACGATCCGTCCGGCGCAATCTCCGGATCGACATCTAAGGTGGTGCCGTCGCTGAACGGAAGCGGCTGGGCGTGCTGGTAGGCGCCATTTTTATACGGCGCGGAATAGAGACGCTTCGCGCCCTTCTCGTCGATGGATACAAAATAGATCGTGCCATCGGCGGCAATGCTCGGCTTCCAGATCGCCTTGCCGATGTTGACCGTGTCCGGCAGCCGCGCCGGCGTACTCCAGCGTACTCCAGCCGGATCCCACCCGATCGACACGCCACAGGCTGGACGATCGGGGAGCATCCTTCGTTGCCGGCCTGGTCGATTGAAACACGAGATAGGACCCGTCCGGGGACATCTCCGGCGACGAATCCGGAAATTCACCCGAGAACGGCGCCAGCGTCGGGCGCGACCAATGCCCGTTGACCCGGTGCGACTCGGCAATCACTCCCCACTGCGCGGTGCTACGGCTAAAGAAAATCGTATTGCCATCCGGCGAAAACGTGGGCGACCCGACGTTGGCAGGACCGGAAATTTCACCCGCGGCAAAAATCTGCGGCGCCGGCCCAGCCGATTGGCCCCAAACAGATAGCAGCCAAATAGATAACAGCCCTAGGCCTTTTTTTCTAAACATGTTATGAAAACTTCACCCCGAAGCGTTGCGAATGCCGTCCCATTTCGGGACGCGGCGGTAGTCGAATTCTACTATGATTCACGCCGTTCCGACAATGGCTCCAATCTAAGGTCTTTGTCGTAAGAAACGCTAAGGCTACTACCTCAAATTCCCGGTATAAGTGCTTTACCGCATAGAAAGAAGTAAGAGTGCCCTTTAGCATTAAGACAGAAGGGACGATCTAAGCAACATGCGGTGTCTGTATTGCGGCAAGGAGTTGGCTCTCCTCAAACGTTGGACCGGGGGCGGGGAATTTTGTACCGACGCCCACCGCCAGCGGTATCAGGAAGAGTACAACCAGCTCGCGCTCAATCGCCTGTTACAGGCCAAGCCTCCGAGTGACGCGCCGGCTGTGCCGCTCAAACCCGGCACAGCCGCTAAACCTGCGGCAGTCGCGGAACCGGCCGTGGAAATTCCGGTCCATAGCGCACCCAGGCTCCCCGCGTCGCATGCACCCGTTTCGGAACGGGCTCAACCGGTTGCGGGCCGCCCGGTTGCGGCCCGTATAGAAGCGCCGGTAAGTTACACAGCCCGCGAGGAATTCGCCGCTCCGGTAGAACATGAAGAACCCGCCCCGGCGGAAATGGCCGGATTCCTGGTCGAACTGCCGGTACCGGGCTTGGTGGAAGTACCGCCAATGTCTCATCCGGACCTGGAGTTTTTTCTGGCAGTCGCGGCGGCGCTTCCCACCCACGCCTTTGAACCCTCCCATGGGAGCCAAGGCACTTTACAACTGGAGACGGCTGGACCGGTCACATTGCAGCCGTCCAACCAAGCCTCGAATTACACTGCCAATGGTTCTCGCGACCGGCGTCTCGAAGTGCGCGATTTTGTTCGCACCGCGCCCATCGTCGAGATTGACTTGAGCCCGGCAGGTGAAACGGGACTGGAGACTTCGAGCGAAGCCATGGATATCTTATTTTTCCCTCAGCCGCCCAACGGGTCGCCGGCGCTCTGGCAAATGCCGCCGGTGGGATTCTCCGCGGGCGAAACGGAGCTCGGCGATTTGGCCCGGCTGTCGTTCGCCACCACCGGCTTCTCCGATCAGCCGGAGCCGGATAACCGCACCGCTGTTGCAGTACCGGAGCCGTTTACCAATGAGCAGCTTTTTACGAAGGCGGAGCCGGTTACGAACACGGAACCAATTCCTGAACCCGAACCGCTTCCTGAACTCGCGCCATTCACCCAAATCGAAAATCTCGTCGAGCCGGAACCGATAGCTCCAATCGCCCTCGCCGAGGCCGCACCGGAACCAATAGTCGAAACGCCGCCGGAACCAATCGTCAGCCAGTCGATCGAACCGGAACATATCGCAGATCAGCCAGTCCAACTGGTTGCCGAACAGGTTACCGAACAGCCGGCGGAACCGGCAGCCGAGCCGGCCGCGCCTGTTCCCGATGCGGTCACCAGGGCTCTCCCCCTGGTTCTTCAGGTCGCCGGACCCGGCAAGCCTAAAACGGTGCAGATCTTTTCCTCGGCATCGAGCGCCGTAGCGGTGCAAGTACCGCGTTCAACGTCCCTGCCCCTGCGGCCCGTCATGACTTTCGGCCCCGCGCCTGTCAAGTCCGTAAACGGCAAACCCCGCCAGGATGTTAGAGCAGATGTCAAAGCAGACCTTAAACCAGATGTTAAGCCCGCATCCAAAGCACCTCAGCCGGAGCTGGTGAAGCAAGCCGCTCCCGTGGAAGTCGCAAGCGCAAAGCAGACCGCAAAATCCGATAGTAAACGAGACAGTAAGAAGCCGGAGGTACGAGAATTGAAGCCGAAAGAGGAACTGAAAGACTCGAAGCAAGCCGAGCCGTTACCGGCGCCCTTGGCGGCGCCTTATCCTGGCTCGGGCGATCTTGGATTGCCTCGCTTGAATCTTCAGTCATCGCCGGGTTTCTGGGGCGGCCTGCCGATCGTTGCGAAAATCGCGATCGTTGTCGTGCTGTTGTCCGGTCTCGGCGGCCTGATTGCCTATACGTCAAAGAGCAGCGGCGCGGCCGTCACCGCTTCGAGCAAGGCTGGCACGGTGGTCACCGGAGCTCCCTTGCCGGTCGGCGATGCCGGCTGGATCACGGACTGGGGCGCGGACCCCGGCGTGCGCCGAACCCGCCAAATATCGATCTTGCGATCCTCCCAGACCCTCACCGATTACCGCATTGAAATGCAGGGGCAGATCGAGACCAAGGCCATCGGCTGGGTGTTCCGCGCCGCGGATCCTAAGAATTTCTACGTCACGAAGCTCGAAATCGTGAAGCCTGGCCTCGAGCCCAGCGTCGCGCTGGTGCGCTTTGCCGTCATCAACGGCGAGGAGCAGGCCCACGCGCAGATTCCTCTCCCCATGAAGGTGCGGCGGGACACCATGTACAAGATTCAATTCGACGCGGTGGGAGATCATTTCACCACCTACGTGCAGGATGAAAAGGTCGACGAATGGACCAATGACCAGGTCAAAACAGGCGGCGTCGGTTTGTATAGCGAACGCGGCGAAGTGGCGACCCTCAAGGGCGGCATGAGTGTTTTGCCGCTGCTCATTAAAAAGTAAGTAAGGAGAATCGACCTATGGCAGACGAGACAGTTTTCTTCATCGACGACGATCTGGTAGAACGGCTGATGCGCGGCGATACCGCGCCCGCCGATCCGACAAAGAAGAAGCGTCCCGCCGAGGTCAGCGCCCTGGCAACGGCTGTGAAGCTCGCCTCCGACGGCAAACTCGACGACGCGGTGAAGGAATTGGAGCGCGCCGCCAGCCAGGGGGAGAATCCGGTCGAAGTGCAGATCGGTCTCGGCCATCTGCGTTTCGAACAGCAGAAGTGGGACGAAGCCGCGCGCAGCTATTCTAAGGTGATTGAGCTCGAACCGAAGCATCGCACCGCGCATTACAACCTGGGCCTGGTGCTTGAACGCCAGGGTGATTTCGCCGCCGCCGCGAAGTCGTTTGAGAGCGCGCTCTCGGTGGATCCGAAGCGCTGGCAGGCGCAGCTCGGGCTCGGACTCTGTCAATTGCAGCTCGGACAGACAGAAGCCGCGCTCGAAAATTTTCAAGGTAGTCTGAAGGAAAGTCCCAACCAGGATCGCGCCCTGTTTGGCAAGGCCGTCGCGTTGCATCAGCTCGGCAAGCTCGATGAAGCGGGAGATTTGTACCGCAAACTGCTGCCCTCCAACGCCAACTCAGCCGAACTGTTGGTCAATTTGATCGCCCTGTCGAGCGTTCGTAAAGAAGACGGCAAGGTGAAGGAATTCGCCGAGCGTCTGCTCAAAGTCCGCCCGCAATCGCCGCAGGCTCTGCAAGGACTGGCCGCGATCGCGCTTTCGCGCGGCGATTATAGCTCCGCCGTGCAGCATTGTTCGCAACTGGTGAAAGCCGCCGCCGATTCCTATGAAGGATGGTTCAACTTGGGCGTCGCTTATCAGAAGACCGGACGTCTGGAACAGGCCGCCAATGCTTATCGTGAAGCCGCCCGTCTGCGTCCGGAGGCGCCCGAAGCCGCCGCCAATCTCGGCGTGATCTTACAGGAGCGTGGCGACCTTGCCGGCGCCCGTAGCGCCTATACGCGCGTGCTTGCGGAGCAGCCGGAACTGCCCGGCGCGCTATGGAACCTCGCCATTCTCGCCGATCGCGAAGGCAAAGGGGAGGAAGCGGAAAAGCTCTTCGAAAAGCTGGTGTCCTTGAAACCGGAGTGGGAAGACGCGGCATTCCGCCTCGGCTTTTTGCAGCTCCAGCGCGAGGAATTCGCCGGCGCCGTCGATAGCTTCGAGACCTGCCTCAAGAAGAAGAAGGATTGGGTCGACGCGTTGCTCAACCTCGGCCTGGCCTGCTGGAAGTTCGAAGATCTGGACGCCGCGGCGGAGACGTTCACCCGCGTCCTCCAATTGCAGCCCCGAAACGCCGACGCCATGCGCGCCCTTACCGCCATCGCGATTGAGCGCAAGGATCATAAGAAAGCCCTTGAGATTCATCAGAAGCTCACTACGCTCGGTGAGCGCTCCGTCGAGCTCTCCTACAACCTCGGCCTGCTGCTGCAATCCGCCGGCGAACACAAATCAGCCGCCGAATGTTACCAGTTGGCAGTCGACAAGAAGCCCGATTTCACCGACGCCATGTTAAACCTGGGCCACGCCCTCAAAGCCGTAGGCAAGGACGACGAAGCCCAGCAGATGTGGAGCAAAGCCGTCGCCTCCGATCCTGAATTAGCCGAAAAATATTTCCGCTAGAAGTAGTAGTCCCCTCCAAAATAGGGCCTAGGCAACTCCCTAGATATTTCCGCCGCCCTTCCTGCCGATGGATGCAGGTGAGGCAATTTTGACGGAAGCCGCGCCAAACGTACTTTGGGTCAATTCCGATTCGCTCGCCGAGGCTCTCGAACAATTGAAAACCTTGTCGGTCGACGTTCTCGTGATTCAGGATCCCTGTCCCTGCGTCGAGGATGTTCTCGAACAGCTTGTCCAGACCAGCCGCGACACTCCCATCGTCATTTGCGACTACTCCGCGTCGGTCTCAGACGCCGTCCGCTATATTCGTCTCGGCGCGCATGACGTTGCTTCCGCCGGCTGCGATACTTCCGCTCTCATCGACGCCGCTATCGAGTTCCGGCGCAGCCAGCGAGCCGCCGATGCATCGCCTGAGTCCTGGCGCAACCATATTGTCGGATCCAGCCGCGCCATCATGCGCACCATTGAGGTGATCCGCCTGGTCGCCAGCCGCCGCTCGACGGTCTTGATTTCAGGCGAAACCGGAACCGGCAAGGAAATGGTGGCCCGCGCCATCCATCTGGCCAGCCCGCGCGCGCAGCAGCAAATCGTCGCCGTGAATTGCAACGCTCTTCCCGAAAATCTTCTGGAAGCCGAGCTTTTCGGCCATGTTAAAGGCGCCTTCACCGGCGCCATCCAACATCGGGTTGGCCGTTTTGAACAGGCCCATCGCGGCACTCTGTTTCTCGACGAAGTTGGCGATCTGCCGCTGGAGATTCAGACCAAACTACTCCGTGTTTTGCAGGAGCGAGAATTTCAACGCGTGGGCAGCTCTGAAACCATCCGCGTTGATGTCCGCTTAATCGCCGCCACCAACGTCGATCTTGTTCAGCGCATTAGAGAAGGCCGTTTCCGGGAGGACCTTTATTACCGCCTCAACGTGGTTCCCATCGCCGCGCCGCCTCTGCGGGAACGCCTCGAAGATATCCCTTTGCTGGCGCGTCATTTTGCGGAAAAAATCTGCAAGCAGGAAGCCATTCCAACCCGCCGTTTTTCACCGGAAACCATTGAGCGGCTTAAGAATTGTCCCTGGCCCGGCAATGTCCGCCAGCTTGAAAACGTGGTCGAAATGGCGGTCGCGCTCAGTGGAACCCGTGAAATTCTTTACCCTTCGGATTTCCCTCTTCCGTTGAGCGCGATACCGGCTAACCCCATCTCCACCAACGACTTCGAACAGACGGTCGGCCGCATTGAACGCCAGATCCTAGAGGACGCTCTCAAAAAAGCGGGCGGCAACAAAACCGCGGCTGCCGGGATGCTTGGCCTGAAGCGCACCACTTTGGCGGCGAAGCTAAAGAACCTCGAAGCCGTTGCGTAGCGCCTTAAACAGCGATAAACACACAAAAACACCTCCCGAAGAAGCCTTAACCGGCCCTAATATCGTCACCATTGCGAATATTGTGATACAACTGACCACATGGTGAAGATCCTCCTGTTGCTCTCACTCGCGGCGATTGCCGCCGCCCAGACGCGGCCCTCCATGGGGCAGATTTTGCGGGAAAATCCGTTGATCGATAAACTGCTGGGACCGGATGCGCACGTTGAGGTGCTGGCGTCCGGAATCGTTTGGGCGGAGGGGCCGGTTTGGGTGAAAGACGGCGGCTATCTGCTGTTCTCGGATATTCCGCGCAATTCGGTGATGAAGTGGAGCGAGGCGGACGGGCTCAGCTTGTTTCTGAAACCATCAGGGTATACGGGACTGGGAGATTATTCGCATGAGCCGGGGAGCAATGCGCTGGTGCTGGATGCGGAGGGGCGCCTGGTTTCGTGCGAGCATGGCGACCGGCGCATTTCGGTGCTGACGAAGGGCGGAGGGAAGCGCACGCTGGTGGATAACTATCAGGGCAAGCGGCTGAACAGTCCGAACGACCTGGTGTACAAATCGAATGGCGATTTGTATTTCACCGATCCACCGTACGGGCTGCCTTCGCCGGAGTCGCCGCTGCGCGAGATGGATTATTGCGGGGTTTTCCGGCTGGGGAAAAATGGCGTGGTCACTTTGTTGACCAAGGAGATGACGCGTCCGAATGGGCTCGCGTTTTCGCCGGACGAGAAGACGCTATATGTCGCGAACTCAGATCCGGATCACGCGGTGTGGATGGCGTTTCCGGTGCAGGCGGACGGTACACTAGGAAAGGGCAGAGTGTTTGCGGACGTCACAGGCATGGTGAAGGATCATCCAGGATTGCCGGACGGAATGAAGATCGATCAGAGCGGGAATCTATTCGCGGCGGGACCGGGCGGGATCCATATTTATGCGCCGGACGGCAAGCGGCTGGGGCGCATCGATACCGGGCAAAAGACGGCGAACTGCAATTGGGGTCCGTCAGCCGATGGCACAGGGTCCACGCTATATATCACGGCTGATAGTTATCTCTGCCGGATCCGAACGAAGACAAAGGGGAACGGATGGTAAGAGCGTTCTTGGCAATTTTGCTGGCGGCAGGGACAATGTGCGGGCAGCATGTATACATCGGGACGTCGGAAAAAGGGATTTACGTGGCGGACTTCGATACGAAGTCCGGGAAGCTTTCGGCGCCGGCCATGGTGTCCGACACGGTGGCGCCGAGTTATCTGACGATTCATCCGGATGGCAAGTATCTTTACGCGGTGAATGAAGTGGATAAGGGGACGGTCACCGGGTTTGCCATTGAAAGCGGCGGCAAACTTAAAGAGGTGAACCGGGAGAACGTGGGATCGGCCGGTCCGTGCTACATCGCGATTGACAAAACGGGTCGCCTGGCGGTGACGGCGAATTACGCGGGAGGCAGTGTTACGGTGCTGCCGATCGACGCGGGAGGGCGGCTGGGCCAGGCGACGGATTTTCTACAGAGCAAGGGATCCGGTCCGAATCGCGACCGGCAGACGGGTCCGCATCCACACTGGGTGGGATTCATTCCGGCGAGCAAGCTGGCGCTGGTGGCGGATCTGGGCATCGACGAAGTGGCGATTTATAATTTAAATCCGAAGAAGGGCACGCTGGAGGTTGGAAATCCGGCGTTTATGACGCTGCCGCCGGGATCTGGCCCCCGCCATGGGGCGATGCATCCGACGGGGAAATTTTTTTACGTCATCATGGAGCTGTCCTCGGTGATCACGGAGTTTTATTACGAGGCGGAGCTGAAGAGATTCACGGCGATTAACTCGGTGAGCACGCTGCCGGAAGGATTCAAGGGCGAGAATACGGGCGCGGAGATCGCGGTGCATCCGACAGGGAAATTCGTCTACGCTTCGAATCGCGGGAACGACAGCATCGCGGTATTTTCAGTGACCGATCTGAAGAGAGGCACGCTGAAGCTGGAGCAGCATATCTCGAGCGGCGGAAAGACGCCGCGGCAGTTTGAGATCGATCCGAGCGGGCATTGGCTGCTGGTGGGGAACCAGGATTCGGATAACATCGCGATTTTCAGCATCGACTTGGCGAATGGGAAGCTGGCGCCGGCTGGCATGGTGAGTGGAGTGCCGAAGCCGAGTTGCATTAAGTTCGCGAGGTAGAGGGAAGGGCGGCGACTGCCCTGCAATTGCGAAGGCCCGCATGCTTACGCATGGCGGTTCAGGGGCTGGCGAGGACACTTTCGAAAATATCCACGGAGACTCCGCTCCCTGCGGTCACGGCTCGGTAGGGATGCGGAGGGGTCGGGGGTTTTCGTCACTATTGCTGGCAGCGCATGGCGCCGCCCCACAAACACTCTTAGCGGGGTTTGGCGGCGTTGCGGAGCAGATCGGCCATTTCCTGGTTGCCTTGTTGTTCGGCGAGCGTTGCAGCGTCCAGGCCGCGGTGGTCGCGGGCGGTCACCTGGGCGCCGTTCGCGATCAGAAGCTGAACTACCTTGGTGCGGCCGGAGAGCGCTGCGTACATCAGCGCCGTGCCGCCCGATTCATTCGCATCGTTGACACGGGCGCCGGCCTTTATCAATTGCGCCGCGATCTCCACGTGACCTTGAAAGGAGGCGGCCATCAGCGCGTTGCCCATCCGGCTGCCCACATGGACGTCGGCATGATTAGCGAGCAGCACGGCCACAACCTCCGGACTTCCGTTGTAGGCGGCAAGAATCAACGGGGTAAAGCCATTCGCGCCAGGCTTGTCGATGTCGACGTGATCGGCGATGAGTTGCTTCACTCTGGCCGCATCGTCGGCGCGGGCGGCATCGAAAATGTCCCGATCCGCCGCGTGCAAAAGAAACAACGGGATGAGCGCGAGAAATATCGTCTTCATGGTTAGCGAGCCATGGCCACTTGCTTGACCTGGTCCAGCTCAATGCCAAGGGCCTTCGCGAGACGGGTCCCGTATTCGGCATTGGCGCGATAGAAGTAACTCACCATGGTCATCTGGATCTGCTTGTTTTTCACTTGCGCCAAGTCTCCGGCCAGATTGCTGATCAGGTGAGCCCGCTCAGTCTCGGTAAAGGCGAGGTACTGGGCGCCCGCTTGCTCGAAGTTGTCGGTCTTGCTGATCTGGCGCTGCACGGTAGTGCCGGCCAGCTTCAGGTTCGAATAGCGATCCTGCGGCTGATCGGTGAGCGTGGTCGTGCCGTCGGCGCCGCTGGGCTGATAGTTGACGTCCGATTTGGCGCCGCGCGTGTTCATGGGGCCGCCCTGATTGTAATTGCTGGCCGCCTGGACGGGACGGTTGACGGGAAGCTGCTGAAAATTCGGGCCGATGCGGTGGCGCTCCGTATCGAAGTAGGAGAACAAACGGCCCTGCAACAGGCGGTCCTCAGAAGGCTCGATGCCGGGAACGAGATTGCCTGGCGAGAAGGCCGCTTGCTCCGTAGTTTCGAAGTAATTATCCGGCATGCGATTGAGGGTCATTTTGCCGACCTTCATGAGCGGCGCGATGTTCTCCGGCCAGACCTTGGTGGCGTCAAGCGGATTGAAGGGGAATTTATCGAGGTCTTCCGGCGTCATGATCTGCACATAGAGTTCCCAACTGGGGAAATTTCCCTTGCCGATCTCTTGATAGAGATCCGCGGTGCCGTTACCCCATTCCTTGCCGACGACTTTCTCCGTCTCCTCCGCGGTCAGGTTGCGGTGCCCCTGTTGAGACTGCCAGGTGTACTTCACGTAGCGCACTTGCCCCTGCTGGTTGACCCATTTGAAGGCATGGACGCCGTAGCCATCCATCTGGCGGTAGTTGGCGGGCGTACCGCGGTCGGAATAGACGAAGGTCAGCATGTGGGTCGACTCCGGCTGGTGGGAGAAAAAGTCGAAGAAGCGGTTGGGATCCTGATGGTTGGTTACGGGCGAGGGCTTGAGCGAATGGACCATGTCAGGAAACTTGATGGCGTCGCGGATGAAAAACACGGGCAGGTTGTTGCCGACAATGTCATAGTTGCCATCTTCGGTGTAAAATTTGGTGGCGAACCCGCGTGGGTCACGGGCAATTTCAGGCGAACCGGAGCTGTTGATCACGGTGGAGAAGCGCACGAACACATTGGTGGTTTTTCCGGCTTGATTGAGGAAAGAAGCTTTGGTGTACTTTGAGAAATCGCCTTCACTGACGAAGGTGCCGTAGGCGCCCACGCCGCGGGCATGCACTACCCGCTCCGGAATTCTTTCGCGATCGAAGCTGGCAAGTTTCTCGATCAGATGGATGTCTTCGAGAAGAACCGGGCCGTTCTCACCCGCCGTCATGGAGTTCTGGTTGTCGCCAACGGGAACGCCGCCGTTTGTTGTAATAGGCCGCTGTTGGGCCATCAAGCTGCCGGCCAGCAGGACTGCACTAAGGATCTTGGTCATCGTTCTCGATCATAGGCGGCGGGAGGGCGGGAGAGGAAGACATAACCCGCTATCGGTGCCATGGCGAATCGTTATAGTGAACCCCGACAGCCTCGCCGGCCATCCTATGGAGAGCATGGAACTCCACCAACTGCGATATTTCTGCGCCGTGGCGCGCGCCAAGAGTTTCACGAAAGCAGCCACCGAGGAAGGTCTGGCGCAACCGACGCTATCGCATCAGATTCACAAACTCGAAACCGAACTGGGCTTGCCGCTGCTGGAGCGGCTTGGCCGCAGCGTGAGGCTGACGCATTTCGGGGAAGATTTCCTGCCCCGCGCGCAGCAGATTCTGCGCAACGTGGAAGAAGCGCAACTGGCGCTGGCCGCGCTGGGACAGGGAGTGAGGGGCAAGCTATCGATCGGGGTGATTCCGACGATCATGCCGTACTTCCTGGCTCCACGGATCGTTGGTTTCGCGGCGGCGTTTCCGGAGGTCGAAGTGCGGCTGGTGGAAGATAACACGGCGCGGCTGGTGGAAGGGCTCCAGGCAGGTGAACTGGATGTGGTCCTGGCCAGCCCTCCGATTTCGAACCCGGACGTGGTGTGCAGCGAGCTGTTCCGGGAACAAATCCTGCTGGCGGTGAGCAGGGAGCATCGCCTGGCGGGGACCGAAACGGTTGATCTGAGCCAAATCAGCAAGGAACGGCTGCTGCTGTTGAAAGAAGGCCACTGCTTCCGGGAACAAGCGCTGGCAACCTGCACCAGGGCGCGGGCGCAGTTCGAATCGACGTTTGAAAGCGATCAGTTTTCGAGCCTTTTCCCGCTGGTGGCGTCAGGTTTCGGCGTGAGCCTGATTCCCGAAATGGCGGCGCCGTTCGCTGCCGATTGCGAGCTTATTCCCACCGCCAAATCCAGCCACCGCCGGATCGGGTACCTGCGCAACCGGCGCGCGTACTATAGCAACCAGAGCAAAGCGTTCACGGAGTGGCTGCGGGACCAGACGAGGAGCCGGAAACGCGGGGCCGGGAAAGACTGAGCTAAAGGCCGGCTCCCATTGGGGAAGGCGTTACGGTTTTCAGGCGGTGGCGCTCCAGATGGGACCAGGCGTAGAGCTGATCGCGCTCGGCCGGGGAGAGCTTCGCGTTGGTATGGATCGCGGTGTAGCGGGCCGGGGGCATTTCCCCGCTGCGGGCAACAGCGCCGATGCGGCCCAGGATCTCCTGCTTCTGCTCGACCGAATATTCGTCCCAATGGGAGAGATTCATGTGGTTGCGGGCCTGGGCCACGTCGCTTTCCACCAGCCACGACATGGGAGCGATGTAGCTGTAAAACGGCCATTCGGTGTTTTCGGAATGACAATTCTGACAGGACTTTTCCAATAAGGCCAGAACCTGGGGATCGACATCGGCGCCGGCCAGCAGGGGTTTAGACGACCGCACGGCCTTCACCGGACCGCTGGGATGAACCAGTACAGAAGCCAGCGCGACGACACAGACGGCGCTGCCGAAAAATGCAAGAATGATGCGTTTCAAATTGCCTCCCGCTAAAAGTGAACAGGAAATTTTCTACTTGCCTGATTGTTGCTTCAGGAAAGCGATGATTTGGCGCCGCTCGTCCGCGCTTTCCACGTGGAAAGTCATGTCGTTATCGGCCACCAGCTTGTCGGGATCGGTGAGCCATTTGTCTAACTTCTCCTCAGTCCAGTTAAACTTGGCCTTTTGCAGCCCGTCAGAATACAGGAACGTGGAAACCGACGCGGCTGTCCGTCCGTACACTCCGCCGAGGCGCGGACCTTCCTTATCCCGGTCCAGCGCGTGGCAGCCGCCGCAACGCTTTTCAAATAGCTCCTTGCCGCTCTTGGCAGGCGTCTGCGCCTGACTGGAAGTGGACAAAAGTGCGCTGGTCAGGAGCACTGCCGATGCTCCGAGACCAGCCCAAAAGGTTTGTGATTTTCGTTGCATGAATTTATGCCAGCGTCGAGTCAACGACCGCCAAGCTGTGACCGTTGGCGACGGAGTGAACATCGGTAATGCCGAGAACGCTCTTCAGCTTGTCGTCGGCGACCTTCATGGGACCCGGCTTTTTGTCCGGCGCCGGAGAGGCTTGCGGAAACGCCGTCGACATGGCGGTATGGAACGTGACGTTGCCTTCCACTTTCTGCATCACCTGATGGATGTGTCCGTTCAGCACGGTCACGGATCCGAAACGCTTCATGGCGCTGAGAGCCTCGGCGCTATCTTCCGTTCCCCAGCCCCAGTCGGGATACACGGACCACAGTGGAATGTGTGCGAAAACGACGATCGGGCGGCTGGCCGGCTGCGCCTTGAGATCGGCCTGGAGCCACTGAATCTGCTCCGGACCCAGCTTACCCAGCCCTTCGAGCGCCGCCACGTTGGACAATCCGACGAAGTGGACATCCTTATGGGTGAAGCTGTACCAGCCGCGCCCCTTGGCGTTTTTGCCGAAGCGCTCCATGTACAGTTTGCCGTCGTCGATCGAGGTGTCATGCTCGCCGGGGACGTAGAAGATCTCTTTCGGCTTGGCATCTTTGAGGAGCTGGTCGAGCGCGTCATACTCAGCAGCTTTGGAGGTGTGGCTCAGGTCGCCGGTGTGAATGATGAAATCGGGCTCGTTGGGCAGCCCGTTGATCTTATCGATGGTCGCCTTAAGCGTGCCGGCGACATCCGGGTTGGCTGGCTTGGCGAAACCGATATGGCTGTCGCTGATCTGCACGAAGTGGAGCTCGCCCTTCGCGGCCTTCATTTTCTGGCCAAAAGCCTGGGAACTGACCACGCCGCCGCTAATGGACCAGGCCACGCCCGTTCCCGCCCAAGCCATGCATTTGAGAAATCCACGACGGTCAATGCCATCGTCACTGCGATCGTCCCTTTGATCAACAACGATAAGTTTCGACAAGTTTCACCTTCCGGTAGGTTAAGAATTGAACTGCTATCACTTGCCACTACCCGGTTGCGAATCCGTTTATTCCCGCCGGCGGCGAAAAAAGGTTCGGGAATATTCGGGGGGCTTCGGCGGTATGCACCGGTAACGAGACAGCAATCGCAGGAGAGAGTTGTCTCGTGAGCTGGCGGTGCTACCCTCCGAGTTACCGCCAGCGAAAAAATCGCGTGATTTGAGATCGATAAACTTCCCTACGCGGGCCGGCAGGCATGCCTCGCCCGCCTTTTTTTGCGCCTGGCGGCTGATCCTGTAGAATTATTCTGGTGAAATTGCGCGCTCCGGGGAATAAATTGAGGGTCCGGCCGGTCTGGATAATGCAGACGCGAAAGGAGGACCGATACGCTCACCATGCCCGCATTAGCGCCCACGGCGTATCCCGACGCAATTTCGATTGCTGAATCGTGTATGTCCACCACCAAGTCCAGCGCTGAGTTCGACCGGAAATTTCTGCCGCATCTGGATGCCGCTTATAACCTGGCTCGTTTCCTAATGCGCAACGCGCACGACGCGGAGGATGTGGTGCAGGAGTCCTACCTGAGAGCTTTCCGGGCGTTTTCAGGCTTTCGCGGCGAAGGCAGCCGGCAGTGGCTGCTGACGATTGTGCGGAACACCTCGTTTACCTGGCTGCGGGATAACCGCTCCCGCGGAGGCCACACCGAATATCAGGAGGAGCTTCACGTCAGCGGCGATGCGAATCCGGAGACGCAGTCGATTCGGCGCGAACGCTCGCGCGCCGTGGAGCATTGCGTGGAGCAGCTTCCGGCGGATTTTCGGGAGGCCATCGTATTGCGGGAAATGGAAGAGTTATCGTATCGCGAAATCGCGGAGATGACCGGCGTCCCCGCGGGAACCGTAATGTCGCGGCTGGCACGCGCCCGGGCGCGGCTGGCGGAGTGTCTGAAAGGATCGGCGCATGACCTGCGATGAAGTGAAACCGTTACTCAACGCCCGCATGGATGGCGAAATCGACGCGATCGAAAGCGCCGCGGTCGATGCGCATGTGGAGAGCTGTCCTTCTTGCGCCGTCGAAATGGAAGCGATCGGGAGCGTGCGTGCGGCCATTCGCGACGAAATGCGCTACCACCAGGCACCCGCGCATTTGCGGGAGCGGGTGAAGTCCGCACTGCGCGGAGCCGAGTATCTGGAAGGCAGCGCGCGCCGGACGAACTGGAAAACCTGGGGCGCGATCGCCGCGGTACTGGTACTAACGGTGCTGGGCGCGACGCCATTCCTGATGAACGCACGGAATCAGCGCCAACTGGTGGCGGACGAGCTTCTCTCCGCACACGTACGGGCGCTGCTGGGACGCGAGCTGGACGTGGTTTCCTCCGACCAACATAATGTGAAGCCCTGGTTCAACGGAAAAGTGCCCTTCTCGCCTCAGGTCACCGACCTGAGCGCGGAAGGTTTCCCGCTCGAAGGAGGACGGTTGGATTACGTGGGCGGGCATCGCGTCGCGGCGCTGGTCTATGGCCGGCGTCTGCACCGCATCGATGTGTTTGTCTGGCCTTCCGATCGTCAGACGGCGCCGCCATCCCATTTTGAACGAGACGGGTATAACCAGATCTCCTGGACGAAGAATGAGTTCGTATTCACGGCCGTTTCGGATTTGAATGCCGCCGAGTTGAACACGTTCGCGAGTCTGTTGAAAAGACCGTAACGGACGGGTTAAGCGGCCTTGCGCCGGCGTGGTTTTGCTTTCGCCGCGGCTGGGGCAGAGGCCGAAGTTTTCAGGCTCTTTTTCAGAGCCTCCATCAGGTCGATCACCGGCGCCCGGCGCGGCTTTTCGGGTTCCGTCGAAACTTTCTGGCCTTTCTTCTTTTGCTCGATCAGCTTTTCCACGTTTTCCCGATAGCTGTCGTGAAATTCGTTGGGCTTAAAAGGAGCGGCGAGCTGTTTGATCAATTGCATTGCCAGGCTCAGTTCCTTCGCGTTGGCGGCAGCCTTAGCTGGGGTACTTTCTTTATTCCCCGCGTGCAACTCATCGGGATAAAACATGGTGTGCAAAACAAGCTGATCTTCGGCGGCGCGGATCAGCACCACGTGTTCGCGTCCGTGCATGGACACCTTCGCGATGGCGCTGTACTTCGATTCCTTCAGCGCCTTCGAAAACAGCGCGTACGGCTTGGTGACGTTGTCGCCCGGGGCAACATAGTATGAACTTTCGAAATAGATCGGATCCACGTCCGCCTCGCGCACAAACTGGAGAATTTCCATGGTACCGGCGGTGGCCGGTGCGATGTTCTTAAGCTCGTCATCCTCGACGGTCACATACTCGCCCTTGCTGATCTCATAGCCTTTGACGATATCGGCCCGTTCAATCGGCTTGTTTTCTTCGGCGCAGTACCAGACTTCCTTGACTCGCGAAAGATCCTTGCGGTGAAGCATATGGAAGTGCACCGCTTCCGCGCGCGCGGCCGAAAATAACCGTACCGGAAATGAGATCAGGCCAAAACTGACGTAGCCTTTCCAAACGATCGCAGGCATTTTTTAAATCCCCTTTGGGCCACTTTTCGCGGCCTTAGTGACATCGCCGCCGGATGCGGCCGCGATTCCCGCCATTAACTTTCTCGAGAGAACAGAGCGGGGTTTCACGTCAACGACATCCTGCAGGGACGCATACCGATCTTTATGTTTGATCAGGAGCCAGGCGGAACGGGTGGATTTTCCCAGCCCTTTGGTCCGCACCAGCACCCAGGAGCCTTTCAGCTTCGATCCATGGAGGGTGAACTTAAGGTCGCCCTTGGCGAGCGCCGCATCGACATCCTGATCGTCCGGCTCCCAGGTGCCGCGATCCCAGACCATGACCGTGCCGCCGCCATATTGGCCTTCGGGAATGATGCCTTCGAATCCACCATATTCCACTGGATGATCTTCCACGGCCATGGCAAGACGCTTCACGGAGGGGTCGAGGGAAGGTCCTTTCGGAACTGCCCAGGAGAGCAGAACGCCGTTCCATTCCAGGCGGAAATCGTAATGGAGGTGGCTGGCCTGATGCTTCTGGACTACAAAGGAAAGAGGACCGGCCAGAGTACGGGTTCGAGGCGACCCTTGGGGTTCGGGCGTCCCCTTAAAGTTTCGTTTGGCTCGATACTTCTCCAGGTCCATAGCCAGCTCCCAACTGTGGGAGTCTGCGAAGGAGAATGTTGTTTCGGAGGGAGTCTACGCGGCTTTTTGGACTTTGCCGCTCTTAATGCAATCCGTGCACACTTTAATGCGCTTCGGGGCGCCCGCGACGACCGCGTGCACCTTCTGTAAGTTGACGTCCCAGCGACGCTTTGTCACGTTATTCGCGTGGCTGATCCGGTTTCCGAACTGGGGGCCGCGCCCGCAAAGATCACACACTTTCGCCATTGCCTTCGAATGCTCCTAGTACTGTTTACTCTTTGCCAGTCTACCATATCGAGCGATCCGGTGGGAGAATGGGGTCGCGGCCCTCTGTCTCAAGCGATGAACCATTCCTACATTGACGCGAATTCGGTAGCGGAGCGGTATCTTGACCATGCTCTCTCGCGGGACGAGTTGGAGGCATTCGAGGCGCACATCGTCGATTGCCAGGAGTGCGCCGACCGGTTGCTGCTGGCGGAGATGTTTCATGCCCGCAACGGACACAAGCCAAAGCCGGACGAAAGAATGGTCGCCCGGGTGGTGTTATATAAGCCGAAAAGGGTGATTCTGATGTTGATCGCCGCGGCGCTGGCCGTTCCTTTGGTCTACCTGCTCTACCTGCTTATCTGGCCGCGCTGAAAGCTTCCTGGTCGGGAAACCGCTCCCTGCGGTCACGGCTCGGTTTGGTCGGGAGCGGGGATGTTCCGTCTTTACCCGACCAGCAGGCCGCGGAATTTAGGCTGCTCGAATCCGGGAAATACAGTCGCCATGTTCTTGTTCCCGAGCTGGCGTGTGACCAGCTCTCCCAGCACATCGCGGAAATCGGTGGTCAGATTCAGGTCGCGATTCTCGTAGAGCTGTTCCGGATCCAGGCCGGGCCAATCGCCGTAGACCTTGCCGCCCTTGATTCCTCCGCCGAAGGCGAACATCACGTTGGCGTGGCCATGATCGGTGCCGCGATTACCGTTTTCCTTGGCAGTGCGGCCGAACTCGCTCATGGTGACGACGGTGACGTCCGCAATGCGGTCCCCCAGGTCATTGTAAAAGGCGGCGAGCGAGTCGCCGAAGCTGGTCAAAAGATTGGCGAGCTGCCCTTGCGCCGGTTTCGCACCCACTTCATTCACGTGCGTGTCCCAGCCGCCGACGTCTGTGAAGGCGACCTCCAAGCCTACGTTCGATTTGATGAGCCGGGCGATCTGCATCAAGGACTGTCCCAGGCGTCCGCTCGGATATTTCGCGCCGTTCGATGGATTGTAGGGCTGCTTCTGAATCGACTGCATCAGTTTTACGGCTTCGAACGTCTCGCGGCCAGTGCCGTTGAGGACTTTGTCAGCGGAGTTGCCGTACATGCTCTCAAAGCCCATCGAACTGGGGGCATCCTTGACCTGAAATTCGGCCAGATTATTGATCGCCACGGCGTCGTTGTGACCGCGCAAGGCCCTGGGCAGAGCGGCTCCCATGCTGATGGCGCGCACCGGCGACAGCTTCCCTGATTCCGATGGGAGGGCCCGATTCAGCCAGCCGTCCGTGGTCGCCTTGCGGCCCGGCGTTCCCGATTCCATAAAATCCTGCGCGTCGAAATGGGAGCGCGTCGGGTCCGGCGATCCGACGGCTTCAATAATGGCCAGTTGTCCCGAATCGTAGATCGGTTTCAGAGCATTCAGCGAAGGATGCAGGCCGAACATCCCGTCCAGGTCGATGGCGGTTTCGGGCGTGCCATTAGGCCGCGGGATAGCGATCGTCGGGCGCATTTCGTAGTAACGTTTCTCGCCATGCGGGATCACCACGTTCAGACCGTCGACCGCGCCGCGCTGGAAGATCGCAACCAGCACCTTCTTGCGCGGAGTGGGCGCGTCCGCGGCGTAGAGCGCGCGGGAAAGCCATGCCGGCGTGGCGCCGACGCCAACCATTGCCAAGGCGGAACTCTTTAAAAAAATGCGGCGGCTGAAATTCATTGAGTACTCCTAACGTCTTTGAAAGTCCGGGGATCCAATCACTAATCCGGCCACCAGCGCGGGCGACGGCGAGGCCTTCGGGTTCTTGGTCTTTTGATCGGCGATGGCTTTTTCGATCGCGTCGCGGGTGGGCGCGGACGGATTCGTGAACAACATCAGACGGGCGGTATGGGCGGGATCTTCCTTGAATCGCGCCTGGTCGACCTTGGTTCCCTGCACCTTGTTTTGGGTCAGATCCAGCGCAAAATTCATGCGCTCCAGCAGCGCCGCCGAGTTGATCCACTCGGCATTGGCGCTCGAATAGCCGGTGGGGGCGTCCTTGAGATAGAGAGGCTGCCCCAGCCGCTTCAGGCGATCCTCCAGCGGAGATGCGTAATCGACCTGCGCTCCGGTGGCGCGAATGGAGCTGACGATCATCTCAAAAGGCGTCTTGACCTTCGATTGATAGGCGCCCTGCGAAAGGAATTCCTTCGACGTCAGCATTGTGTTCATGACGGCCCGGATGTCGCCGTTGGTATCGAGGAACGTTTTCGCCATGCGGTCCAGCAGATCCTGCGGAGGATTATCGGCGACGAATTGCTGGGCTAATTTTCGGGAAATGAAGCGCGCCGTCGAAGGATGACGGGCCAGAATGTCGAGCACCTTCTCCCCGTCGTCCTTGCCTCCGCCGGCGGGAATCTTCACGCCGAGGACAATTTTTTCACCTTTGTCATGGACGCGATCGTTATAGTTGAAGACGGAGCCGGCTTGGGGATTCTTAATGGTCCAGCCGGTGAAGCAGCGCGCGACCTCCGTCACGTCCATTTGGGTATAACCACCGTCGACGCCGAGCGTATGAAGTTCCAACAACTCCCGGCCGTAGTTTTCATTGAGGCCACGGGTCTGCTTGCCGCCCTTTCCGCGACGGGCGACGTTAGAGGCGACGCTCTCCCAGTTGTCGAGATAGAACAACATCGCGGGCGCGGTAGCCGTCGCTTCGAGAAGGTCGCGGAAATGCCCCAGCACATGCGGCCGGATCGCTTCCCGCTCATAGCTGGGAACCAGGTACCGGTCATTGCCCTTATCGAGGTAAACGTTAAAGTGGTTGTACCAGAAATCGACCAACTGCTCCTGCAACTGGCGGTTGCTGAGGATGGCGCGATAAATTTTGCCGTCCGAAAGATCGTGGGCGACCATTTGTAGAGGATTGTTCGAGAGCAGCAATTTGCGCCGCAACTCCTCAGAAGCGACGGGCATCAACTGGCCGCGCAAACCCTGCGGCATCGCGATGACAACATCGTCAATTTGATCCTGCGGGATCGACGCCAGCACTTGCTTTTTCTGATCGGGGGCGCCGTTGCGCAGAGTCTTAATCTGGGCCTGGGTGAGCAAAGTTTCAAGCTGCACGGCCGGCTCCATCGGGTCAGCGTCCTTCCCGTCCTTTTTCACTTTGAACCTGCGCGCCAGACGCTCCACTGCCGCGCGCGCAATCGGATCCTCCGGCAACGGCTGGCGGCCTTCGGAAACTGCACGGACCAGTTGCGGACTGGGATAGCGGGCTTCGGTTTCTCCCTGCGTCAACCGCAGCGTTTCGAGCGGCGCGAGCTTCGCTTCAAGGGCCGGATTCTCAGCGATTTTCTCAGGATGGAGTTGTAGATCGATCCACTTCTTCACGCCCATTTTCTTGACGATTTCGACATCGCCCGGACGAGGACCGAAGGTCAGCCGGTCGAGCACGTGCAGAACCTGCTCATCTTTACTCAGCTTCTCCTGAAACCGTTTGACGTCGACCTCAGCCTTCTTTTTGGTCGTCCAAGCCGGCACGGTCGCACAGAGAATCGACAGTGCCAAAAGTATCGACCTACGCATTTTCCACAGCCTCTCACTCTATTAAACGCCACCGCCGGTAAGAAGTTGATACCTATTTCCGGAAAGATACCTTACAGGAGTTTCATCTGTTCGCAGGTGCGGACCAGGAAGCCGTCCGTCATCCCCGCGATATAATCGCACACGACACGATGCAGAGGCTGGCCGGCGGATTCTTCTAAGTAGTTGATAGGAAGGCGATTGGAGTGCTTCATGAAGAATTCGAACAGGCTGGCGACCAAGCCTGTGGATTTGCTGCGATCCTCCGCCAGCCGGTCCGACTGATAGACTGTTTGGCGGAGAAAGTCCTTTAATTCCTGACTGCCTAAGGCCGTTTCGCGCGAAAAGCAAGCCACACGCGTCCCGTTCCGGCGGACCGCATCGACATCCGCGAGCCCTTTCGCCGCCTCGATTGTTCCCTCAATCAGCCCCGATACCAGCCAGTTGATCAACGCGCGCACGATTTCATGCACCCGGACGCGTTCCGGCGCGCCGGGATATTGCTGCGACAGGACCTCATCGATCTCGGCGATTTTCCCGACCATCCGGCGGGCATCTTCGAGTTGGATCAGCTCGGCAAAATAGCCGTCGTCCAGGTCCGCTGCATTATAGGCAATTTCGTCGCACCGATCGATCAGCTGCGCTTCGAGCGGAGGCCGCAACCCCGGCAGATAATCGTCGAGAGCGGGAATCTCGCCCGGCGCGAAATCGCGAGAGTGCTTCACAATCCCTTCGCGCACCTCAAATGTAAGATTTAATCCGGGGAATAACGCGTATGGGTTCTCAAAACTCTCGACGATCCGCAATGCGTGGAAATTGTGCTCGAACCGCTCGCCATAGCCACGCATCAGACGGTCCAGTTCGGCCTCGCCCGCATGGCCGAACGGCGGATGGCCAATGTCGTGGGCAAGCGCCAGCGCCTCAGTCAAATCTTCGTCCAGACCGAGCACGCCGGCAACGGTACGCCCGATTTGCGAAACCTCAATGGTATGGGTCAGCCGATTGCGGAAATGGTCGGAGATGCCGGGGGTGAAAACCTGGGTCTTATTTTCCAGGCGGCGGAAGGCGCGGGCATGCACCACGCGATCGCGATCCCGCTGAAATTCATTGCGATAAGCGTGGGGAAGTTCGGGATAGCGGCGTCCACGGGTGGACACAACCGGAAATTTAAGATGGGCGAGGTGCCCGGCCACATTGTCTATCGATTCGCAGCGGCCAGTTCGCCCAAGGCGGACAGCGCCGCTTTACTGATGGCGGACCGATCCGTACGAAGCCCTTCCAAAATCTTGCGGGCCGCGGCGGGATCCGTCTTGGCCTGCACCTTCGCCAGTGCGAGTTGAGCTTCTTCCTTGGAGACGGTCACCGTCGGATTCTTGATCAGACTGTTCAGGAGCTTTTCCGCTTCCGCCTGTTTGCCCTCAATCGCGTAGAGCTGCGCCAATGCCAAAGCGGCCTGCGAAGAATACGCCGGCGGAGCGTTGTCGGCGACATCCTTAAACTCTTTCTCACCGGCCGCCAGATCGCCCTTGTCAATTAACATTTGTCCCAGATTCATGCTGGCGATGGCGCCTTCCTGCGTGCCGTGATACTTCGTCGCCACGTCCCGAAACGACTTCTCCACCGCCTTCTCCTTCTCGTCTTCGGTGGCGAAATGGAGATTGGTCGAACGGACGTCAGAACCGACGGTGGCATCGTGCACTTTAAGCGCCTGCGCGAGCGCTTCTTCCCGCACCTCCGCCTGATGGTGGATATAGAAGTAACTGCCTCCCGCCAGGACCAGGACTGCCAGCGCAATCGCGCCGTACTTCTTCATCTCCGCCGTATGCCCGGAGAGAAAATCAACGCCGTGCCATACCTGATCTTTAAACTCGTCGCTCTTCGCTACTTTTTTGAGGTGTCGATCCACTGCAAACTCCAAAATCAGTTTAGCACGACAGAGTTTATCTCCCCGTGGTCGTGAGGTCGCGGTGGATCGCGAACTTTACCAGCCCGGCCACATCGTGAATATCGAGCTTCCGCATCAGGCTCGCCCGATAGGTATCTACCGTTTTGGGACTGAGTTCCAACCTGGCGGCAATCTCCTTGGCCCGAATCCCCTCCACCAGCAGCGTGAAGACTTGGTATTCCCGGGCGCTCAGCATCTCCAGAGGATCGTCCGTCGCTGACTTTTGTCCAGGACCGAAGATCTTGTTCAGCTCCAGTTGCGGCGAAACGTAAATTCCGCCGTCCAGAATCTGCTCGAAGGCCTCCAGCAGTTGGACCGATGGCCCCGATTTCAGCAAAAATGCGCTGACGCCGCTACGCAGCGCTTCCACCACCGTTTTGCGATCCCGTCGCGTCGAAAGGACCACGATTTTGGTGGGAAGATCCGCCTCCTTCGCCCGCCTGACAATTTCCAGCGTGAACATGTCAGGCAGATTGAGGTCTAAAACGGCAATATCAGGCCGCTTCAGCTCCATCATCCGCAGGGCTGCTACCCCCTCCGAACACTGTCCGACGACGCGAAATTGAGGCTGCGCCTCACAAAGCGCCGCCAAGCCTTCTCTGACAAGCGTCAGATCGTCGGCCAGTAAAATCGAATATGTTTTGGGCTCTCTAATCGGGACCATGAACCGTCCATGGCACCGCGCTCGATGATCAGCGTTGCATCAGAACGCCTGCTTGCGCGGTTTGCTCTGCCAGTACAGTGAGCCGGAGTCGCCGTAATTCTCCGGATTCCGTTACCTAAATGCAACCAATTGTCGATCCCAAAATAGCCACCTCACCTCTATCCACTGAGGGGCCTTGGGTTAGTCTCAAGCTCAGGCGAAGCTACGTACCGCCGCCGCCTCGTCGTCGAATACTTCAAAAACCGTGTAAAGCTTGGTAATTTGCAGCAAATCCTTGACTCTCTTGGTCAGATTCAGCAGCTTCACCGTGCCGCCTTGATTGGCCACCGTCGTGAATCCCGAAACCATTTCGCCGATTCCCGAACTGTCTATATAACTCACTTCACCTAGGTTTAACAGAATTTTCTTATGTCCGCTCGATGCCAAATCGCGAATCGTATCGCGAAATGTACTGGCTCCCTCACCCAAAGTGATGCGGCCTACCGCGTCCACTACCGTCACATCGCCCACCTGCCGGGTGGTTAATTTAACGCTCACAGAACCCTCCCCAATTAACTAGCTTTCGCCAGGATCTTTACCATCTTGACTTCGGTACCCTTCGGCTCCCGGGGCCGGATATGAAACTCATCCATAAATGCCTGGATCAGCAGCAGTCCTCGCCCTGAATGCCGTAATAAATTTTCATTCGCCAAAGGATCGGGCAAATCAGCCATATCAAATCCTTCGCCCTCATCCTGAATCACCACCGCCAACCGGTCCGATGTCCGCTGAATCATGACGTGCACCTTCTTGCGCGCATTGTAACGATTCCCGTGTACCACCGCGTTCACCATGCACTCCCGCACCGACATCCCGATCTTGTGCAGGTCGTCCTCATCGAAGCCCATTTCCTCGGCTTCCTTAAGAACCGCCTCCTCGGCGACATCGACACTATCGAGCGTCGAATCCAATAACTGGTCGACCGTTCGTGCTTGCAAGCCCTCTTGATCCGCCATAAAAGGACATAGCCCGCACGATCCCTGCTGCGGCCTAGTCGAATCGTTACGTTAGAATAGTGCAGCAGCGAAAGTCAAGCGGCCCGATAAAAATGCGGATTTATCTGAAGTGCGCTGTGGCCCTGGGAACCTTCGCTGTCGCCATCACGGAGATCTTAGGCGCCGCCCACGCGCTGACCCGCCCGGCACTCGCGATCGCCTGGATTTTGGCCGCCATTTGCTTCTGGCTCTACCGAGCCGTGACCAAAGGGAGCGGTTTCAGAACGCCGTCTTTCGCTCGTCTCAACCTGATCGATTGCAGCCTGATGGCCCTGATCGCCGCGATCCTCGGCGTGATTCTCTTCATCGCGCTCAAGAGCCCTCCAAACTCTACCGACGCGATGGCCTATCACTTACCGCGCGTTATGTTCTGGGCCCAACAGCGCAGCGTCGCTTTCTTCCCGACCCCTTATCTGAACCAGATCATGTTGCAGCCCTTCGCCGAATATCTGATGCTGCAAACGTACATCATTTCGGGCGGTGACCATTTCATCAACCTCGGCCAGTGGTTCGGCTGTCTGACCTCGATCGTCGCCGTAGCCGCCATCGCCAGGGAGTTCGGAGCAGGCGTCCGCGGCCAACTCCTCGCGGGACTATTTTGCGCAACGATTCCCAACGGGATCCTGCAAGCCTCCGGCGCGAAGAACGACTATTTGCTGGCCGCATGGCTGGCCTGCGCCGCGTATTTTCTCTTGCGCGCGTCTCAACAAGAACAAAATCGTTCCGACGCGATCTTTGCCGGATTAGCGCTTGGCCTCGCCCTGGGCACCAAAGCGACCGCTTATCTGTTCGCGCCCGGCCTGATCGTCGCCATCGCGATCCCGACCTGGAGATGGTGGCGCGCACACCCGGCCTCGATTGCTCTCATCGCTGTATGCGCGCTCACGCTGAATGTTCCGCAGTATGCCCGCAATCTCGACCTCAGCGGCTCACCGCTGGGCTTCGATTCGGCGCAAGGCGACGGAAAATTCCGCTGGCAGAACGAAAAGTTCGGCTGGCGAGCCACCGTGTCCAACCTCCTGCGCCATTCTACTGAACAGCTCGGCGCACGCAGCGACCGCTGGAATCAGGGCCTTTTTGATCGCGTGGTCTCGCTACATCGCACGCTCGGCCTGGACGTGAACGATCCATCCACCACCTGGGTCTGGTCCCACTACGAGCCTCCGCGCAACGCCAATCATGAGACAAATGCCCCGAATCGCTGGCACCTGGCGATCCTGGCAGTCTGCTTCCTGGCGATGCCGTGGCGCGCCCCGCGCCTGTTCCTCTATTTATGCGGCCTGGTAGCCGGATTCGTCCTCTTCTGCGCCTATCTGAAATGGCAACCGTACATGGCGCGCATGTTTTTACCGCTCTTCGTGCTCGCCTGTCCCGCGGTGATCATCGTGCGACCAAAACTCCTGCAACTCGTGTTAGTTGTCCTGCTGCTGGATACCGCGAAGCCATATCTTTTTGAAAACTGGGTCCGTCCACTGAAAGGCCCGCACAGTATTTTACGCACGTCCCGCGACGACCAATATTTCAACGACCTTCATTTCTGGAACATTCAGGCGCGATACCAAGAAGAGGTCGCCGCCGCCGCGAGCAGTGGCTGTTCCGTCATCGGGATCGACATCAACGACCTACAACTCGAATACCCCTTCGAAGCCCTGCTACGCGAGCGCAACCCGAAAGTTCAATTCGTGCATGTCAACGTGACGAATCAATCGAAGAAATACGAAAAGCCAGATCAGCCGAAGCCGTGCCGAATCGTCAAGCTACAAGCGACACCATAAAACTGTTGCTAATTCGCGAGCTTACGATATACCTCGACGACACGGCCTGCGCTGACCGGAGAGACCTCATGCAGACGATAAAGTGGCACCCATGGACAGCTCTCAACTACTCCCGCTGGGAGGCGTTGTTATCGGGGCGACGCTTCAGTTTCTCCTGTCGCGTGTCAGTGAGTCCGCCAAATCAAAGTCGTCTCAAAGGGTGCAGGCCTACATAGACTATATGGCGTGCGTGGCCGACGCCGCGCATCCATCTGAAACTCAGTCTCTTGCTGAGGTTTTCTCGAGATCTGAATGCTAAGGCGCGCGTTTCAATTTACGGATCAGCCGACGTCATCTCTGCGCTCGCGGACTTCGAGAAGGCGGGGGCGATGACATTCACCCAAGAGCAGCATGTCGCCTTCCTCGCGGTTGTCTCGGCCATGCGCACCTCCCGTTCTGGCGGGCCGCAGGGTCGC
>JBEKPC010000004.1:0-75559 GCA_049521155.1 Bryobacteraceae bacterium | reverse complement strand
CTCGGACGCTATGCAGGCGACAACGTCAACGTCGCGCCGCCCGCGCCTGGTGAAAATCGTGTGGTTTTCATGGGCGATTCGATCACCGACGCGTGGATAAAACGCTCCCCGGCATTTTTTCAAGGTAAGCCGCATATCGACCGCGGCATCAGCGGCCAGACCACCCCGCAGATGTTGATCCGCTTTCGCCCCGACGTGATTGCGCTGAAGCCGAAGGTCGTGGTCATTCTCGCCGGCACAAACGACATCGCCGGCAATACCGGACCCATGACGCTCGAAATGATCGAGGATAATTTCCGCTCCATGGTGGAACTCGCGAAGGTCAACGGCATCAAGGTCGTCATGTCGTCGGTAATGCCCGTTTGCGATTACATCCGTCCGCAAACCGAGCGCCGTCCACCCGCCAAAATCATCGCCCTCAACGAATGGATCAAGAATTATTCCGCGCAAAATAATTTGGTCTATCTCGACTACTACTCGGCCATGATCGACGATCAGAAAATGCTCAAGAAAGAAATCACGTACGACGGACTGCATCCGAATGAGGCCGGATACGCGGTCATGGAACCGCTGGCGGAGAAAGCCATCGCGGAGGCGCTCGGCAACCATTAGTCACCCTCGAAAATGCAGAACGAACCCAAGAGGGCAGTTTGGTCTGAAGGGCCATATAGATACACACTCAAAAATGGGCAAGGCTGCCGGGTAAGGAGAGCCGCCTGAAAAGGGCGGCTGCCGCCAAAAATGGCGGCCCCGCAAGACGCTCCGCGAAAATACAGAACGAACCCAAGAGACTTCTCCGCAAGAGCCCCGTGCTCAAACTCCTTCTTGTTCGAGAATACGCGAAGAAGTGGAAGGCGGATTACGCAACACCGCTAAGGGAGCGAAGTGAAAGGAGATAAAAACTCGCATTCTTTGTGTCTGCGCGGTAACCTGAACTTTCATGTCCACACGTCTCAATAAATACAGCTCCCAAATCACGCAGCCGAAATCACAAGGCGCGTCCCAAGCAATGCTCTACGCCACCGGCATGACCGAGGCGGACCTGAATAAGCCTCAGGTCGGCATCGCCAGCGTCTGGTTCGAAGGCAATCCATGTAACATGCACCTGCTGGACCTTGCCGCGAAGGTCAAGGAAGGCGTCACCGCTGCCGGCCTGGTCGGCATGCGCTTCAACACCATTGGCGTCAGCGACGGCATTTCCATGGGCACCAGCGGCATGAGCTTTTCGCTCCAGTCGCGCGACCTGATCGCCGATTCGATCGAGACCATCATGGGCGGCCAGTGGTACGACGCCGCCGTCACCATCCCCGGCTGCGATAAGAACATGCCCGGCTGCGTGATGGCGATGGGCCGTCTCAATCGCCCGTCGCTAATGGTTTACGGAGGCACTATTCGCGCCGGCTGCACGGCCAAGCATAAGAAACTCGACGTCATTTCCGCGTTCCAGAGCTATGGCGAATTTCTAACCGGCAATATCGACGAAGCGGAGCGTTGCGATATCGTCCGCCATTCGATCCCCGGCGCGGGCGCCTGCGGAGGCATGTACACGGCCAACACCATGGCCTCCGCGATTGAGATGCTCGGCATGTCCCTGCCCTATAGCTCGTCGACGCCGGCCGAAGATCCGCTCAAGCACGACGAATGCTTCCGCGCGGGCGCGGCGATTCGCAACCTGCTGGAGCTGGACCTGAAGCCTCGCGACATCATGACTCGCCAAGCGTTCGAAAATGCCATGGTGCTGGTCACCGTGCTGGGAGGCTCGACTAACGCGGTGCTGCATCTCATCGCCATGGCCCGCTCCGTCGACGTGCTGGTCACCATCGACGATTTTCAGCGTGTCAGCAATAAGACTCCTTTACTCGCCGATTTCAAGCCTAGCGGAAAGTATGTGATGGAGGATTTGCAAGCCGCCGGGGGCCTTCCGGCGGTCATCAAGATGCTGCTCGATGCCGGCATGATCAATGGCGATTGCATGACCGTCACCGGAAAAACCGTCGCCGAAAATGTGAAGGACCTGCCCGGCTTAACGGCCGGCCAGCAGATCGTTCAGCCGCTCACAAGTCCGATTAAAGCCTCCGGTCATATTCAAATCCTGAAAGGCAACCTCGCGCCGGAAGGCGCGGTCGCGAAAATCACCGGCAAGGAAGGGCTCCAGTTTTCGGGGCCGGCCAAGGTCTACGATTCCGAGGAAGATATGCTCCACGCCCTCGAACACCAGCAGATCGATAAGGGCGACGTGATCGTCATTCGATATGAAGGTCCCAAAGGCGGCCCCGGCATGCCGGAGATGCTGACCCCGACCTCCGCCGTAATGGGCGCCGGCCTCGGCAAGGATGTCGCGCTCATCACCGACGGCCGTTTTTCCGGAGGCTCGCACGGCTTCATCGTCGGCCACATCACGCCCGAAGCGCAGGACGGAGGCACGATCGCGCTGGTCCGCAACGGAGACCGGATTACCATCGACGCTGAGAAAAATGTCCTGGAATTGCACGTAGCCGACGACGAGCTCGCTTCGCGACGCGGAGCGTGGATCGCGCCTCCTTATAAATCCACGCGCGGCACGCTGGCGAAATATATTCGCCTGGTCAAGAGCGCCAGCGAAGGCTGCGTTACCGACGAATAGCCAAGTCCGGCATCTCCGTTTTCAGGCGAGCCGTTCGGATCCTCCTGCCATACGCAATCGCCGGCCGTTCCACCAGGTAATAACTAAGCCCGGCGACGCAGAAAGCGGCGAGGAGGTTCTGGGGAAAAACCTGGATCCAGCCGAGGGTCGGCTGCACTCCGAAGACGGGCAGGAACAGCTCCTGCCACAGGTAAAGGCTATAGGAGATGCGTCCGATCCAGCGCAATGCGGGTGCTTCGAGCACGCGGCCAATCCATGAATCGGGACGCGCAACCGTGGCCGCCGGCAGCAGCGCCATCAGGATCGCGAGCATCGTGAAATAGCCCGGTGGTTTCCAGTACAGACAGGCCGCGGTCGCGACAAGGATCGCTGCGACGAACCAAGTTCCCGCGATGCGTTGACGAGTCCTCTGAAATACCGCTTGGTTCCAAAGCAGCGCCACCGCGCAGCCGCAGAACAGAATATCGAGGCGATAATCGGTGCGGCCCAGATTGCCTTTCAAAGCAGGATCGAGCCTCGCCACCCAGTTGTATCGCCCGTCGAGAACGCGCCATAGCGCAACGGCGATCACCAGCATCGGAGCCAGAAAACGGGCCCGCCGAAATCCCGCGGCGTAAAGCAGCAGAGGCCACAGCAGATAGAAATGCTCTTCTACTGAAAGCGACCAGAAATGCTCCGTGTACCAGGGTTCGGGGGTGGGTGCGACAAGATAATTTCGAAAAAAGAAAGCGCTGCCAGCAAGCTGTAAACCACTAATCGGGATCAGATGGAAGGCAAAGCCCGCGACAGCGATCACTGACAAGTAGACAAATGCCCCGGGCAAAATGCGAAACACGCGACGGACATAAAAATCGGTCCAGTCGATCTTGCCGAATCGCGCGTTTTCCTGGATCAACCACCAAGTGATTAGAAAACCGCTGAGGGCAAAGAAGAGGTGGACACCCATCGCGCCATATTGGCTAATGCGAACCACCCACGGTATCGGCCACCGGGTGTGGCTGCACAGTACGGCGAGAATAGCGATCGCACGCCACCCGTCAAGGGTCGGCAAGTAGCCGTGGCGCGGCTGAATGGCCATCCCTTAGAGTTTCGCCTAAACACAAACGGATTAGGAGACCTGCCCGGCAGATCTCCTAAATGGGTTACTTCTTGACTGCGTGGCCGCGTCCATCGCGCATTTCATTCCCTTTAAAGTGCGCCGCGTCGATATGCTTTGCCGGATCTGCTTTCTCACCGCGCGCCGGCAGGGCGCCCTTATAGCCGTGATCCGGATGCAACTTATTGTTTACGTGGCCCCGGAAGTCATTTCCGCCATGAAACCACGGACCAACGCCGATGAATACGCCGCCGTTAAACCACTCCGGGCCATAGTACCCGTACGGAGCACAGTTATAAGGAGCGACGTCATAGTAACCATAAGGACACTCAGGCGCAACTCCGACGTCAACCGCGACCTGGGGGGTCTCCGCTTTAGCCGTGGGAGCCGTGAAGCCGATTCCGGCCGCAGCAGCTAACACTAGAAATGCAAATCCGCGCATAGTATTCACCTCTCAACCGTTAGAGCAAACTCGTTAAAAGTTGTTTCTGCGAATCCTCGCATCCATGCCCATGCCTGCCGAATGGCTTAGCATCCGTGGACAGCGCCGCCCCTGAACCGCCATGCGTAAGCATGCGGACACTCGCAAATTACGATCATGCAGTCCTTTAGACAACTTGGCAAGCCTCTGGCGCTGGCGCTACGTTCCATCCCGAGAGCACCCAGCGGGGCAGCGGAGGGGACAGCGGAGGGGCAGCGGAGAGGGGGCCAAGGAGGGCCAAGGGGACAGACAGAATTGGGGGCCAAGGGGGCCAAGGGAGGGCCAAGGGGACAGACAGAATTGACACGGACTAAATGTTCGCGAACGAGGCAGACGGCTCCGTCCCCTTCATGAAAATCGACGGATTTCGCTCGATTTACCCGTCATCGGAGCTCTCGGACTGGTTCGTGATATCACACGCCTTTAACCAGCAGTGGACGAATGGGTCTGGCGGGACCTGTGAATTGGAGAATTATCGCTAAGTCTTCGCCGCGGAGGGTTTAAAAAGGGGGGTGCGCAGGCTTAGAATCGTGAAGGGGACGGAGCTGTCTGCACGATTCGGCATATTTTTGAGCTCGTCGATTCTGTCTGTCCCCGCTCCGTCCCGCCCCGTCCTCGTCGCCCCGTAGGCGTCAGCGCCAGAATTCAGTGAGCTGCTCGGCAAGGGCGCTGCCTTGGGTGTAACCCGCTTGAGCGGAGGGCCCGCGCCTCGACAAATCCATCACGGTCATGCCATCGCCGAGTACGTTTTGAGAGTTGCTGTCCGGGAAGATGGTTTCGACTCTACTGCCGCGTGCGCGTAGTTCGTCGGCCTGTGCCGCGAGATGGGTGCCCCATTCCAACGGATGCAAGCATCTGCCGCCGAATGGTGACAGAACCAGCACCCGCGCGTATCCGGCTGCCAGATCGGCGTTCAGGTTGGCCCGGTAGCCTCCGTCGATGTAGCGGCGCTCGCCGATACCGTAGGGAGGGACGCCGAATCCATTGGTGCAACTGGCGGCGACGGCATCCACCAGTTCGACTCCGCTGTGGCGGTCGAACACGACCGGCTCACCGGTATGGGCATCGACAGCCGTGATGAGCATCGTTCGCTGCGGCCAATCGTGGCTCGGCAGCCGAGCGGCGACGGTAGAGCGCCACTGCGTTTGCTTGGAGCCGTCCGGCGCCGCATCCATTTCGAGCGCCGCCGCACCCAAGCGGCGGCGCATATCGGGCGCATCCTGAGCGGCGCCGATGATTCCGCTTATTATCTCCATATGGTTCGCTACCGGCCCGATGGGAACGCGTCCAGCGCCGGATCCGGCCGGACCCGTTCGCAGTGGGGGCACAGCGGCCTGGGGCACACCAGCAAGGATGGCGGCAAGCAGTTCGGGCGGTCGGGTCGTGCTGGCTATCTGAGCCGCCACTGTCGATCCGGACGACGTCCCGATGATCAGATCGGCCTGGGTCACATCCAACCCGCCGTCAAACAGGCCGGCGACGACGCCGATTGCCCAGGCATTGCCTGATGCTCCGCCGCCGCCCAGAACCAACGCTCGCTCGCCCATGACCGGCACCGCAAGGTGCGTGATGCGCTTATGCGCGGCGGTCAAGTGAAACCCATGCTTGCTGATGTCGTCCAGGCAAACACTCACATCAACGCCTTGGTAGGGTTCGTCGTGGTATAGCTCTATCGTCTTGAAGGCGGTCCAAGGGCCATATTGCCGCGGCAGGTTCGTCCCTTGCTCATCGAGCGTAAAGCCGAACACGCGGTCCTGGCCTCTTAAAACATGCACTTTCGCCATAGGTAGTTCTCACTTCGCTTTCTCAGAAACCGATTGGAGGAGCCGACGAACCGCTTGAAATAGCGATATATTTAGTTAGATCGTTGGCGTCACCAACAATCTAACATAAACTAGCGGTGGTGGCAATGGTAAATTGTTGGTGTCACCAATCTTTTTCGGGGCGCGATGGACATCACTCGACATGCGGGCCAAGCACCTCTATGGCGCAATCTGGCGTCTCGGTTGCTGAATCAGACGGCCATCCTGGTCGGCAGAGTCGTGAGCGAAGCCCTCGCTGTGGAGGGGACTCATCGCTACCAGCTCGCCGCGCTTGCTACGCTCGATGCGTTTGGCGCCGTGTCGCAGGCCGAACTCTGTCGACGGACGAATATCGACCGCAGCGATATGAACGCGGTAGTCAATGCGCTCGAGGCAGAAGGTATAGTCACGCGCATTTCAGATCCCGACGACCGCCGCCAGAATATTGTTGAGATGACAGAAACGGGTAAAGCTCGCTTTGCGCGTCTGAAGGCTGGCCTCGCAGAGGCGGAGGACCGTGCGTTGGCACCCTTGGCTCCAGCAGACAGGCGAGAGTTGCTACGTTTGCTTCGGATACTTCACGACTATCACGCGGTTCCGCCGCCTTCGGTAGAAAGCCGTGGCTGAGGCCGAAGGGGGGGTCGAAGGGGGTCGAAGGGGGGGTCGAAGGGGTCGAAGGGGACAGACAGAATCGACACGGACTAAATGTTCGCAGACGACGCAGACGGCTCCGTCCCCTTTATGAAAATCGACGGATTTCGCTCGATTTACCGGTCATCGGAGCTCTCGGACGGGTTCGTGATATCACACCCGTTAACCGACAGCGGACGAATGGGCCTGGCGGGACGTGTGAATTCGAGGATTATCGCTAAGTCTTCGCCGCGGAGGGATTAAAAAAGGGGGTGCGCAGGGTTAGAATCGTGAAGGGGACGGAGCTGTCTGCACGATTCGGCATATTTTTGAGCCCGACGATTCTGTCTGTCCCCATCGCCCATCGCCACCATCGCCCACCATCGCCCACATCCACATCGCCTCCCCGATAACGATATCTCTGCGACACTGTGGGGCGCTACCAATGAAAGCACCGGACGCCTCCGGACCTCTACCGAGCCGTGACCGCAGGGAGCGGAGTCTTGTGGATGTTTTCACCCCAGCTTCTTCTCTAACTCCGCCCACCGCGCATACAAATCATCGACGGTCTCCTGCCGCTTCTCGAGCTCCGCCATTGCCGCCTCCAACTCTTTTCCACCCTTTGAAGCCGCATGCTGCACCGCATCGTGCTGCGCCTCCAACGCCAGCTCCGCCTCCGTCACCCGATGCTCAATCGTCTCGTAATCCCGAGCTTCAAGATACGACAACTTCTTCTTTACTGAAGCCGCCTTTGCAACCGGCACATTCGACGCTTTCACCGGCTTCTTCGCCGTCTGCCATTCGTTCCATTGCGAATAATCCGCGAACCGCTCCGCCCCGCCCTTTCCATCGAGCCCCAGCACCACCGTCGCCACCCGATCCAGCAAATATCGATCGTGCGTCACCAGCACCAGCGCGCCCGGAAAATCCAGCAAGCTCTCTTCTAAAATCTCTAGCGTCGGAATATCTAAATCGTTGGTCGGCTCGTCCAGCAGCAGTAAATCCGCGGGCTCCAGCATCAGCTTCGCAATCAATACCCGAGCCCTTTCGCCGCCCGATAACCTCCGCACCGGCTGATTTAATTGCTCGCTCGTAAATAAAAACTTCGCCGCCCACGAAGCCACATGAGTCACCCTGTCCCGGTAAATCACGGAGTCGCTATCCGGCGCCAGCGCCCTCCGCAGCGTTAGATTCTGATCGATCTCCCGGATCTGATCGAAAGAAACGATCCGCAAATTGTCGGCCTTTTGAATCTCGCCGCGCATCGGCTGCATGTCGCCTTTCAACAGCCGCAGCAGTGTGGTCTTTCCGCTGCCGTTGGCGCCAACCAAGCCCACCCGCATGCCCGCCGTGATCGTAAAATTCGTTCCGTCGAATAAAACCGATTCGCCGAATCCATGCGACACGCCTTCCAGATGCACCAGCCGTTTCGTCTTTCGATCGGTTGCCGAAAAATCGATATCGGTCAGCTCGACGCGCGTCCGGATTTTCAAATCCTTCAACTCGCCGATCATTTCTTGCGCTTTATCAATCCGCGCCTTCGATTTCGTCGCCCGCGCTTTGGGACCGCGCCGCAGCCACTCCATCTCCGTCTTCACACGGTTCTCCAGCGCGTCCTGATGCTTGGCTTGGGCGTGCAGGAACTCGCCCTTTTTTTCGAGGAACGTGCTGTAATTTCCCGTCACGTAAAAGGTCCCGTTGGGAAACGCCGGATTCAGCTCCACCATCGCCGTCGCCACGTTCTCCAGAAAATACCGGTCGTGGCTCACGACGACGCAAGCGAACGATGCGTCGTTGAGCATCTCTTCCAGCCACGCGATTCCAGCCAGATCCAAATGGTTCGTCGGCTCATCGAGCATCACAATATCGGGCGACCGCACCAGCGCCTCCGCCACCGCCAGCCGCTTGCGCCACCCGCCCGATAAACTAGACGCCTCCTGATCGAAATTTTCAAACCCCGCCCGCCCCAGCGTCTCGGCCTCGCGCGCCAGTTTCTCTTCCTCAGGGACCTTCGCCTCGGCCATCGCCGCATGCACCACCTGCCGAACTGTAAGCCCTGCGGGAAACTGTGAATCCTGGGTCACATAAGCGAGCCGGGTTCCCTTCTTGAGGGCGACATTGCCGCTATCGGGCTCGCGGAGTCCGGTGAGAATTTCGAGCAGCGTCGACTTCCCCGCCCCATTCGGCCCGATCAGGCCAAGCCTGTCTCCTTCTCCGATATTGAGCGTGATATTTTCAAAAAGAGGCGCGATCCCGAAGGTCTTCGAGATCGCGGAAACGTTGATTAAGGATGCCATTTATGGTCGATTAAGCGTCTTTGGAGCGTACATTTTCGTACTTTATGGCCGTTTATTGAACCGCTACAGTCACTCCGGCCTGACTTTGGATCACCGTCGACCCGTTAATCGTAATCACAATCGGCAGAGCGGGACCGCTGACCCCGGCCGGCACCAGGATGTTAAATTGCGTCACCCCGGTGATCTCGCCCGGCGCCGCGCCGGCGAACTGAACCGTGGCCTGTTGTCCACCGATGGTGGCCGTCACAAATGGTTGCAATGCAAGGGGTAAAAGGCTAGTGGTGGGGCTGATCTCCCCGTCAAAGCTAGCCGGATTCGTCTGCCCTCCACCTGTTCCATAAACCGAAATGTAGGTTCCAGCTTGCGCCGGTGTGGAAGCCGAATTATAGGGGTTCGGACCGGACAAATTCAGCGCCGCCGCCTGCCCAGTCCCAGTTTCATTGGATGTGGAGAGCCCCAAAGCCGCTGAAACGACAGGTAGTTGCAGACCAGCCGAAGGAGCGTCCTGATACGTCACGATGACTGTTGTCGTCGGCAGGCTCGCAACCTCGTAAGGAACAACCACATCGATTTGCGTGGCCGAAACGTAGAGCAGCGTTCCCAGAGTTCCATTAAACGAGACCTGAACCCCTCCAAGTGTTGTATTGATTCCAATTATCCCCGTTGCGGGTCCTAGGCCGGAGCCCTTTATAAAAATAATCTCGCCCGGCGCGAGCTGACTGCCGACCCCGCTTGAATTATTGCCAATAATAAACGGCTGCGGCGTCTGATTTGCGGATATAAATAACGAAACCGGAACCGTCAAACTGGCTATGCCGGCGGTAGTCGAGGTGAGCGTAAAGGAACCGGTATACGATCCCGGCTGAAGATTTTGCGGAGCAACGGAAACAGAAACAGTTCCTGGCGTATTACCGGTCCCCTGAGTAACGGTAATCCAGCTATCGCTAATCGATCCAAGGGCATACGGAAGGGACCCGACTGCGGCGTTGCTGATCCCGACGCTCTGCGAAGCCGGCGATGCTGCGCCTGTTTGATAACTGAATGAAAGAGAAGCAGGCGTGGCGACCAAGCCCGCGGCCGGCGGACTCACGGTCAGGCTGACAAAGATGGTAATCGCAGGGATGGTCGAGGGGATAAACGTGATGGTCACCGTGCTCGAATAGCCGCCTTGGCCGAGCGAGTTCGGAGCCACGCTCAAGTTGAGTGTGCTCGGCGAGCCCGCGGAAAGCGTTCCGGTACTTGGACTTACCTGCAACCAAGCTCCGCCCGCGGGGCCCGGCGTGATCGAGGTGGTATAGGAGGCGCTCGTAGTTTCAGTGAGAGTCAGCGCAATTGGCGCCGGCAGCGCTCCGCCTTGCAATTCGGTGAAGCTTTGCGCACCGGAAGGCGATACGCCGACGGAATTGCTCGGAAGCAGCGTAAACATGATGGGAATTGTTAACGAGCCGCCAAAGAGCGTATTCGAATTGATGGTAATCGAGGCGTTATAAGTTCCCGCCGCAAGCTGCGTTCCGGGAGTGATCTGGACGTAGAGGCTTTGGGGCGTAGCGCCGCTCGCGGGAGTGGGCGGGGCCAGCCACGAGGCATTCGATGCCGACGCGGTGAAATTCACAGGCACAGCGGGATTCGAACTGGTGAGCAGGATATTAAATACCGCCGGCGAGGCTCCCTGCTGTAGCGTGACCGACGTGATTCCCGCCGGAATACCTACATTTAGCAGCGGGTTGGCGCTGATATAGAGGAGCACCTGAATGACCGTCGAAGTGGTGCCGTTCGAAGCCGTATTCGACGTGACCGTGATGGAGCCACCGCACGTTCCTGCGCCGAGGCCGCTAGGGACGACGTTGGCGGTGAGCGTGGCCGGGGTGGTGCTGGCCGATGAGGTCACTTGCAACCAGCCGGAGGGACAATTCGGGCTGGTGGTTACGCTGGTGCTGACGGAAATCGGCAGTGCGATGCCGGTACTGGTAATCTGCACCGTATCGGCGGCCGGGGCGGCTTGATTGAGCTGATAACCGAAGTAGAGCTGCGTCAGAGACGGGGTCAGAACATAGGTCGTGTTTCCCGCTCCGCTGACAGTAAGCGTGACGGTGATGGTGACTGCGGGCGATCCATTTTCAGGGGTCAGCGTGATGGCCGTGCTGTAGTTGCCGCTGGCGAGCGAGGAGGAGGTGACTTGCACGGTGAGAGTCTGGCCGGTGGTACCGGTGGCGCCCTCGAAAATTCCGGTGGCAGCGGAAACCCAGGGGGCCGTGTAGGCGATCGTAAAGTTGAAGCTGCTGCCCGTGCTGCCGGTACTGACCGTCTGGGTGGGCGGATTCACGCCTGGCGCGGCGGAAAAGGCAAGGGTGGTACTGCTGACCGTCAGATTTTGTGCCCCGACCGTGTCAAAACAACCCAGGGCAAGCAGGAGGGCAAACGGCATAAACCGGGCAGGTGCAATCCGCAACGTGGTTGGCATCACTCCTATTGAAGCACTTTGGAGACCAACGTCATAATGGAGAGGCAATGGGATTTGGCCTTTGGATCGACCTCGACAACGGATTGGCGTGGGCCCAAGGGACTCACGAATACCGGCCGATGGGGGCGGCAGTGATCTCCTCGACGGACCAGTTCAGGCCTCGCGATTTCCGGCAGACGCGGAGGCGGCCGAGGACGCTACAGAACTCCTTCGCGGGATTTTTCGGGTCGCTCGAAGAAGTAAATGTCCGGCTGCGCGGCAGAGGGAAGTGGAAAATGAGGGCTACGCCGGCGCATCTGCTCTAAAAGTAGGCACATTACCTGCGAAATTCTGAATCTTATACCAGCGACATCTCCGTCGCCTGAACTTCATTTTGGAAAAGCACCCTAGCCCTGCTCCACAGCAAGCCGATAACAAATATCAGGAAATCCCGAAAGAAAGCAAAACAACTATTGACAGGTTCCTCAAAAAAAACAGAATAGAAAATAGATGGTACCGTCGAGCCTTAATCGCTCAGCGCAAGATGAACAGTGAGACCCTTCGTGATGGAAATAGATCAGTCCACCCTGCTGGAAAAAATCGGAAGGGATTGGGATGCCCGGGCTAGGGAGAATGCCCACCATTACGTGGTGAATTCGCAGTGGGGCTGGTCGGACGAGGACTTCTTCGAAGGTGGGCGCAGAACGGTAGCGAACGAGATTCTCACTGACACACAAAACATTTTCCAGGGCAGGCGCCCGGAAGAGATGAGGATTCTCGAAATCGGCTGCGGCTCAGGCCGGGTTACACGGGCACTTGGGGAGCTGTTTCGGGAGGTCCATACGGTGGATGTCAGCGAGGAAATGATTCTTCTTGCCCGCGAGGCGTGCCGGCACCAAAGCAACGTCTTTATCCATAAAAACGATGGAATGGACCTCTCGATCCTTGCCGATCTCTCGGGGACTTTCGACTTTGCCTTCTCGTCTTGTTGTTTCCAGCACATACCGTCGCATCGAATTATTGAAAATTACGTCCGCCAGGTGAGCGAGTTACTGCGGCCAAAGGCGCTCTTTAAGTTCGAGGTCCAGGGCTACGTGGAGCTGGAGCGCGATGCGGACGATACCTGGTGCGGAGTCAGTCTCTCAGACGCGGACGCCGTCTCCCTGGCCGAAAGATGTGGATTTGAGCCTGGTTATCGCGTCGGCGCTGGCCAAGAGTGTTTCTGGCTTTGGTTCTTCAAGAAGTAACCAGCCGGGGGCGGCGGATCCCTCTGTTCGTCCATAGAAATGAAGCGACCAGAGCCGCCAAGATTGGCGGCCCCACAAGGCGTCGCGTGCCTTATGTCGACACTCTCGAAAACGTTCACGAAGACTCCGCTCCCTGCGGTCACGGCTCTGCCCGGTTCGGAAGTGTCGGCGTTTTCATTGCTGCCGGTACGGCAAATCGGGCGCATCCAAAACACGAGTGTCGACGCGGCACGCCGGGGGCGTGCGCCACGTGCTCACCACACCGGGTTTTCGTTGCTATCGACACGGCACGCGGGCGCTCATATTTTTCTATTCGAATTTGTTAGAAAATTCTTTGCTGAGCGACTAACTTGAATGTGGGGGGAATTGAAGCCATTTCGACTGGGGCTGGTCAGGATGAGTTGTATCGGGACGCGGCGGAGCAGTATGGGGCTGCGCTTGAAAGGCTGGCTGGCGCTTACGAGGCTGATCCGGACAAGCGTCGCGATTTGAGTCAGGACATTCATTTTCAATTGTGGCGGAGTTTCCAGCGGTATGATGCGCGCTGTTCTCTACGGACTTGGGTCTACAGGGTTGCGCATCATGTGGCCGCGTCCCATGTTCTTCGCGAGCGGAGGATCTTTTCGAAACTGGTGAGTCTGGAAGAGCTCGAAATGCTGCCTGATAAGGAAGAGGACCACCTCGCCGCGGACCAGCGCAGGAATCTGGAGCGGCTATCGGTGTTGATTCAGCATCTCAAGCCACTCGATCGGCAGGTCATCGTTTCTTATCTCGAAGACATGGACGCTGTATCGATCGGAGAAATCACGGGTCTGTCTCCGGGGAACGTGGCGATGAAGATACACCGGATCAAGAACATTCTGGCGCGGCGGTTTTACGAAGGAGGCGACCATGCCTGACCCGAAAACAATCTGGCAAAGCCAGCCGACGGACCCATCCCTCATGACCTTGGAAACGATCCGGCTAAAGACACGGGCACTACGCTCCAAGACGCTCCTGGGTGTCACGGTGCCGCTGGTGATCCTCTTTTTGTGCGGCTACGCCATTGCATGGGTCGACGGTCCGGTGGTGCGAGCGATGTTCGCGTTGGCCATTGTCTGGAGCCTGGTGGGGCAGTATTTCCTCCATCGGGGAATGTGGTCGCGGACGGGAGACGCGGGGTCAAGCGCCGGCATCTTTCTATGGTGGTTTCTAGTGCTGGTGATTCTGGCACTGATCGCCGTTACTGTGCCCGTGCTGATTCCTAGGATCAGGAACGGAACGCTGGTCAAGATGATCCCCTTCCTGGTTCTGTTGGCCCTTTGGATCGTGGGCGTCTCCGTCAGAAGGATCATGACCATGCCGGGTGACACAGCCTTAAGCACCGGTCTCGAATCGTACCGGCGGGAGGTGGAGCGGCGGCGTGCTCTTTCCGGGCGGTTTTTATGGTGGTTTCTGGCGCCGGTGGTTCTGGCGCTGGCCGCCTTTACTGTGCCGGTGATCAGTGTTGGGATCAGGACCGGAACGCTGGTCAGGATGATCCCTTTCCTGGTTCTGCTGGCCCTTTGGATCGTGGGCGTCTGCGTGAGAAGGATAATGGATCGGTGGGAACTGCGGCGGGAGATCGATCAGTTAAACGAAATCGAGAGGACCAACGGATTATGATACGAAAGAGCACTTTTTGTCTGTTCGCAACGGCGATGGTGATTGCTGCGCAGCCCCTGGATTCTGAGATTCGCGGGGTGCTAAAACAACGCGTCGATGAATTTCACCAGAGCGTTGGGATCGTGGTGGGAATGATCGGTCCCGAGGGGCGCAAGGTGGTCAGCTACGGCGCTCTGGAAACTGGCGACGCGCGCGCGTTAGACGGCGACACTGTTTTCGAAATCGGTTCCATGTCGAAGGTTTTCACTTCGCTGCTGCTCTCCGATATGGTGCAGCGAGGTGAGGTGGCGCTGACGGACCCCGTTTCGAAATTCCTGCCTGCGGGCATCAAAATGCCGGAGCGGAACGGGAAGCAGATTACGCTACAGGATCTGGCGACCCACACGTCGGGTTTGCCGCGGCTGCCCGGCAATTTGAAGCCAAAGGATCCGGCCAATCCTTATGCGGACTACACGGTTGACCAGTTGTACGCATTCCTATCCTCCTATGTCCTGCGGCGCGATATTGGATCCAAATATGAATACTCCAATCTGGGAGGAGGGCTGCTGGGTCACGTATTGGCGCTGCGCGCTGGCATGGATTATGAAGCCTTGGTGCGCGCCCGCATCACGGGTCCGCTGGATATGAAAAGCACGGGCATTACTTTGTCGGCTGGGATGAAGACGCGGCTGGCGGCGGGGCACGACGACAAGCTGAAGACGGTATCGAACTGGGACCTTCCGACGCTGGCCGGCGCGGGCGGATTGCGATCGACCACGAACGACATGTTGACGTTCGTGGCGGCGAATTTGGGATACGTTAAGAGTCCGCTGGCGCCGGCGATGGCCGCGATGCTCGATGTGCGGAGGCCTACGGGTACGCCGGGTCTCGATGTGGCGCTCGCGTGGCATATTTTTTCCAACGCCGCGGGCGGCACGATTATCTGGCACAATGGCGGCACCGGCGGATACCGCACATTTATGGGCTACGATCCGAAGACGCGAATCGGCGTGGTGGTGCTGGCGAACGCTTCGACGGCGGCGGGAGTGGACGACATCGGTCTGCACTTGTTGGACGCGAAGGCGCCGCTGCTCACCGGCGCGGCATTCGCTTCCCCCAAAGAGCGGAAGGCGATCGCGGTGGATCCGAAACTGTTCGACAAGTACGTGGGCCGGTATCAATTGGCTCCGACTTTCACGATCACGATCACCCGCGAAAGCGATCATCTCTTCGCGCAGGCCACCGGGCAGCCTAAATTTGAGCTGTTCGCGGAAGGAGAAAAAGAATATTTTCTAAAAGTGGTGGATGCGCAAATCACCTTCGAAGTGGACGCCAGCGGGGTGGTAAATCAGATTGTTCTCCACCAGGGAGGGCAGAACGCGCCGGCGAAACGGGTGGATTAGCGGATCGCTTCAGGTTTGCGATATGGTGGCTCCTAAAGCCGGACCGATTTTTTGAGAAAAAACTTCAGAGTGATGCTGCTTTTTGCCTTCTGGGCTGTAGCCGAGCTGCGGTCGGAATCGCCGGAGGGGCGCTTGCGCAAGACGCTGGCTTCACAATTGACGGGCGTGATCCATCTGCCGCCGGGGGTGATCGAAGTTTCCGCGGAGCTGACTCTGGCGCGGGGATCGCACGATCTGACGATTGCCGGCGCGGATACGATTCTCAGGGCGTCCGACCAGTTCCAAGGGCGGGCGATTCTTTCGGGCGAAGATGTAAAGCGCATCCGGCTCACTGGATTTTCAGTGGACGGCAATCGCGCGGGGCTCGGGAGGACGCTCGAAATGGCTCCGCCAGAGAATTTTTTTCGCGTCTATTATCCCGATAATGGAGTACTGTTCGATCGCGCGGATTCGGTTGAGATTTCCGATGTCCATTTCAAGAATATTGCCGGATTTGCCGTGCTGGCCAGCCGCAGCACGGGAGTTCATATTCGTAAAGTGTCGGTGGAAGACTCGGGGTCAGTCAACAAGCTGGGACGCAATAATACGACGGGCGGTATCGTATTTGAGGAGGCTTGTTCGGATTTTGAAGTGCGCGATTCGACGTTCCTGCGGATTCGCGGCAATGCATTGTGGACTCATTCTTTATATAGGTCGCCACGGTCGCGGGATGGATTGTTTGTCGCGAACCGGTTCGACACTATGGGTCGGGATGCGATTCAGGTGGGACACGCGACTGCTGTTCGGGTGGAAGACAATACCGGCGTAAACATTGGTCTGCCTGGGGAAATCATCGACGTTGAAAACTTGGGGACGCCGGTGGGGATCGACACGGCCGGCAATGTCGATCATACGGTGTATTTACGGAATCGGTTTGAGGAAATCAATGGGAAATGCATCGACCTGGATGGTTTCCATGACGGCTCCGTTCGGGAGAATGAGTGTGTGAATCGAAAGCGCGCCGAAGATTATCCCTTCGGCCACTTCGCGATTGTGATGAATAATACGAATCTGGACATGCAATCCGAAAATATTGAGATATTAAACAACCATATTGACGGAACTAAATTCGGAGGATTGTTTATTATCGGCAGCGGACATCATATTATTGGAAATGTTCTTGAACATTTAAATCAGGCGCACTGTAACGAGAACGCGCGCACGTTCGGCTGCATCTTTAAGACCGATGAGCCGGAGATGCTGGAATCGGGCATCTATCTTGGGCGAGGCGCGGAAAGGCCGGCGATTACACAGGGCAATGTGATTCGCGAGAATCGCATCGCAGGACACCAGATGAAAGCACGCTGCATCCTGGGTGCTCCGGGGGTGAAGCTCACGCTGAACCTGATCGAAGGCAATCAATGCGCCGATCAGTAGAGCTGCTTTTTGCCCTGACGCTCGGTGGCGCACTGGTCGGGTGGCAGCTCTTTTTTCCGCCGATCGTCGGCTTGGCTGATCAGGGCGATTTTCAGAAGGTGCTTGGACCCTTGGGCTACGCACCGGTGCCACCGGGGCCCGAACACAAATATTATTTCGTTACGCGAGAATACGTCCAGGATCCGAGCTACCGGCAGCCGCGTTTTGAACAGCTCACGTCAGAGTTGGTGATCGCGAAGGCTGCCATCGCGCTGCATAATCTCTTTCGGGATCGAAAAACGTTCGATATCACGCTGTTCGGTTGGACGCACGCGACGCTGTTTCTGTTGGCGCTGGCGCGGCTGTTTTACGTGACGCGAGTCCTGGCGATGTATCGGATCATCTGGGCGCTGATGCTTCTGGTGTTGACCGACGCCGGCTATGTCGCGTACTGGAATTCTTTGTATACCGAGCCCGCGTCCTGTATCTGGTTCCTGTTTCTATTGGCCGAGAGCATCACTTTTTCTACCAGCGAGCGAATCACCATCGGGGCGGTATTGCGCTGGAACATTTTCGCGATTCTGTGGATCATGGCGAAGACGCAGAATGCGCCGCTTTGCGTACCGCTGGGCGTGTATGGCCTGGTGATCGCGTGGCGTGCTCTCGACGGGAAGACTCGATGGGCGGCGATTGCCGGGGTGCTGGCGATGCTCGCTGCGGGCGCCATCATGGTTCGTTCGATCCTGCCGGCCCCCAAAGTGATCACTCTCTACGACGGCATTTTCTATGGGATTCTGCCGGACTCCCCGGATCCTCGATCTGACCTGATGGCGCTGGGCTTGAATCCCGACTACGCGCGGTACTCCGGAACGCTCCCGTGGGATCCAGAAAGCGGGATTGCTGACGGATATCTGGTGAACGCTCTGCTCGAAAAGATTACGCCGGTCGGCTTGGTTGAATTCTATATGAGACGGCCGGGGCGGATGTGGCGGCATTTTCGACCGCTCCTTCCAAGCTACTTTTCACTGCGGCCGGAGTTCTGCGGCAACTTCGTGCAATCCACTGGACGGCCTCCTGGGGCCAGAAGCTACGCGATCGGTTTGTGGAGCCGCATCCATGAGCGCGTGTTGTCGCGCGTTGGCCTTTTTCTTCTCGCTGCGCTGGTTCTGGGGATTGCCGGCGGAGTACTGCTGTTGATCGTCAAGAGAAGCGCGCCTCCGGATGTCCTGCGTTGGACCGAATTAGGAACTTGCTTGGCGGCGTGCTGCCTGACAGCTTTCCTGGCCGCCGCATTCGGCGACACCTATGACAATACCAAGCATCAGTTTCTATTCAACCTGCTGCTGGATACCTGCCTGGTATTTGTTAGCTGTTCACTCCTGAGGCGAGGAATCCTCCGTCGACGATGATGCACTGGCCGGTGATGAAACTCGCGGCGTCGGAGGCGAGTAGCACTGCCGCGCCGTTCAGCTCGCCCGTCTCCCCGAAGCGCTTCATCGGCGTGCGGAGCAGCAGTTCCTTGCCACGATCGGTGGAGTCAAGGAGGTTCTTATTAAGATCTGTGCGAAAGACGCCGGGGGCGATCGCGTTGACGTTGATCCCTTCGGCCGACCATTCGACGGCGAGGCTGCGCGTGAGCGCGAGCAGCGCCGACTTCGAGGCCGCGTAGGCTGCGACCTCGCGCAAACTGACGTAGGAATTCAAGGAAACGATGTTGATAATGCGGCCGTGGCCGGAGGCTTTTAAGGGTTCGTAAAACGCTTGGCAGGCGCGCAGGGCGCCGGTTACGTTGACGTTGAATGTCTCATCCCACTCGGCTTCGGGGAACGTTGCCGTCGGCTTGCGGCCGATTTTTCCAGCGGCGTTGAGCAGAATATCGACATGTCCGAAATGGTTCACGACAGCGTCGCGCAACTCATCGACCGAGGAGCGGCTGAGTACATCGACGGCGACGGATAGCGATTTTCGGCCGGCAGCTTCGATCTCCGCGGCGACTTCTTTGACTAGATTTTCGCGCCGGCCTGTGGCGACCACATCGGCTCCGGCCTCGGCCAATCCCAAGGCCAGCGTGCGGCCAATTCCCGACGTTCCTCCGATGACTACGGCAACGCGGCCCGTCAAATCCAACGACTTTAACATAACTTCCTACTGTATCCTGAAAGCTTACGCCATGAGTAATCCGATACTTCTTCCGAAATATACCTTCGGCGTCGGCGACCGTTTCGGTCACCAGGCCGAGGCTCAATTGAAGGCATGCATGAAGGCGGCCGAGCTCGGCGTCGACGTGATTCCGGTGTGGAACAAATCGAACCGGGAGCACACCATTATCGGATCGAAGCCGTCAAGCGTGCGGCACGCGGCCGATTCCGCCGTAGGCAAGCTGGGGTGGCGCAAACCGTATTTCTGCGACGCCGACCATATCAATTTTGAGACGGTGGACGGGTTCCTCGACGTTTGCGATTTTTATACGATCGACGTCGCGGACTGGATCGGCAAAACGGCGGATCCGAGCGCTTTTGTGGCGAAGCATCCGGAGTTGGCGCAGCACGAAAATGTAGGGGCGGTGGCCGCGAAGTATTTGTCGGCAGTCACGGAAGCCGGGCGTATTTATCGCAAGATTGAGGCAGCGAAGGGCGCGGGGACGTTCGTCACGGAGGTCTCGATGGACGAGACTGACAGTCCACAAACGCCGGTGGAGCTGCTGATTATTTTAGTGGCGATTGCCGATGAGGGGATCCCGATTCAGACCATCGCGCCGAAGTTTACGGGCCGGTTTAATAAGGGCGTCGATTACGTCGGCGACGTGGCGAAGTTCACGGAGGAGTTTTCGGACGATATCGAGGCGATCGCGTTCGCGGTTCAAAATTACGGGCTGCCCGGGACCTTAAAGTTGAGCGTGCATTCCGGCAGCGATAAATTTTCGATCTACGAACCGATCAAGAAGACGCTTCAGAAATTCGACGCGGGCGTCCATGTGAAGACGGCGGGAACAAATTGGCTGGAAGAGCTGATCGGCTTGGCTGAAGGCGGCGGCGATGGCCTCGTGATGGCGAAGGAAATTTACGCCGACGCGTATGCGCATGCGGACGAATTGTGTAAGCCTTATGCGACCGTGATCGATATCGATGCGGCCAAGCTGCCTTCGCCCGAGACGGTGAACCGATGGTCGTCGGAGCAGTATGTGAAGGCCCTGCGGCACGACCAGTCGTGCCCGGAATTTAATCCGAGCTTGCGCCAGTTGCTACACGTCGGCTTCAAGGTCGCAGCGAAGAAGGGGAATAGTTATTTAGATTTGCTGGATGAGTATAAGGATGAGATTGCCAGGAATGTGACCGCGAATTTGTTCGAGAGGCATATAAAGCCGCTGTTCCTGTGAATCATCCAATTCATCGAGTCCGATCCTTCGAGATCGTCTCCGATTACACATTGCGCATCGGCTTTGAGGACAACTCCGAGCAGACCATCGACTTCCGACCGATTCTTGCCGGCGAACTGTATGGCCCTCTGCGCGACTCTAAATTGTTCGACCAAGTAAGCATCGATCCCGAGGTTCACACCCTCGTTTGGCCGAGCGGTGCAGATTTCGATCCCGCGACGCTACACGATTGGCCCGAGAACAAGAGAGCGCTTACTGAACTTGCTCGAGGGTGGCAACGGATCCAGGCGTAGCTCTTTTCACTCCGGCTTCCATAAAATCGGATCTTCAGTGTAAGCCACTCGCGAAGGGTGGAACGGGTGGCGCCTTCTTGTTTTGGTGTGCCCGATACAGTGAAGGTCGACGGGTGCGTTCTCCCGGAGAGCAGAGATGTGCTTTGCAAGGTCGATTCTCTCAGCGATCTCTTTCTTTAGGCTGCCTCCCCAAGCGACTACAACTAGATCGGCCTCGCCGATCCATCGTACTAGATGCGCTTTGTTTTCCGCATCGATATCGGACCACGGAGGAAGGCGTGCAGGATAAGTCTGGACGATCGGAATCAAGTTTGTTGCGACAAGGCGCGAGAAGCCACGCCAGCGCTTGGCGAATTCAACACATCTGGTGATCGTTGGATCGGGTCTTTCCTCATCTGCTTTGGAAGGATTCAGCATGATGAAATTGACCGTTTTTTGGGGCACAGGCAATTCATCGCTCCAATCGCGCGTGAGCCAGAATCGCCGCGTCCGATCAGGCTCCGAAAATTTGGCGTCCGGAATCATCCGATGAATTTAAACACCCCAACAATAATCTTCAACAGCTCGATCAATCTGCGGATCGCTCTCGCTGATGCGCATTAGCTCCAACCGCAACGCGTCGACTAACGCGAACCAGCTTGCTTCGATCACGTTTTCCGACACGCCTAGGGTCGACCAGCTTCGGCGGTGGTCGGACCATTCCACTAATACTCGCACTCGGGCTGCGGTGCCTTTTTTGAAATCCAGGACGCGGACTTTATAATCCGTAAGCTTCACATCGGCGATCGAAGGGTAGAGAGTGGCCAGGCATTGGCGCAAGCACAAGTCGAGTGCGTGGACTGGGCCGTTGCCAGTCGCGGTTGCCGAGTGGACTCCGTCGTGGGCTTTCAATGTTACGGTTGCGGTCGAGCCGGTGGAGCGGGTCGTCACTTCGTAGCTGACCACCTCAAAGAGCTGGAGGCCGGGGCGCAGGGCTTCTCTCACCAGCAGCTCGAACGTGCCTTCCGCGGCTTCCAGCTCGTAGCCTTGAAACTCCATCTGCTTGATGCGATCGAGAAGCTCGCGGCGCGCGGTGTCGTCGAGGCGTTCCTCTAGACCATGCTGTTTCAGCTTATAAAGGATGCTTCCCTTCCCCGAAAGATCGCTCAGCAGAACGCGCTGGCGATTGCCGATGACTTTTGGGTTGATATGTTCATAGGTCGCCGCGTCTTTCAGAACAGCCGCGACGTGCACGCCACCTTTGTGGGCGAACGCGCTGTTGCCGACGAAAGGCTGATCGCTACGCAGAGGCAGGTTGGCAAGCTCGGCGATGAAACGCGCAGTCGACGTGAGATGCCCGAGATTCTCGCGGCCGATGGTCGTGTGGCCCATCTTCAACTCGAGATTCGCGATGATCGAGGTCAGGTTGGCGTTGCCACAGCGCTCGCCGTATCCATTCATGCAGCCTTGCACGTGCGCGAAACCTTGCTCGATCGCGGCAAGCGAGTTGGCGACGGCCACATCGGAATCGTTATGAGTATGGATGCCGAGCACACCGTCGAAATTCTTTCGCACGTCGGCGCAGATCTGCGAAAGGCGGCTGGTGACGGTGCCGCCGTTGGTATCGCAAAGGACCAGAACATCGGCGCCGGCCCGTTTCGCGGCCTCCAGAGTGCGCAACGCAAAATCGCGGCTGGCCGCGAAGCCATCGAAGAAATGCTCCGCGTCGTAGACAACTTCCTTGCCGTGAGCCTTCAGATAGCGCACGGTGTCGGCGATCAGTTTGAGATTTTCCTCCTCCGTGATACCGAGCGCGCGGTGCACGTGCAGATCCCAGCTCTTGCCGAAAATCGATACCACCGGCGTTCCGGATTCGATCAGCGCGTTGACGCTGGCGTCGTCCTCGACGGCGTTGCGAGCGAAGCGGGTGGCGCCGAAAGCGACCAGGCGGGCGTGTTTCAACTTCAGGTCGCGGGCACGAAGGAAGAATTCCTTGTCCTTCGGATTCGAGCCCGGCCAGCCGCCTTCAATATAGTCAATGCCCAGGTCGTCCAGCTTGTGGGCGATCAGCACTTTATCTTCGGCCGAGAAGCTGACGTTCTCGCCTTGCGTGCCATCCCGCAGCGTGGTGTCGAATGTAAAAACTCGCATAAATTATGTGGCGGCCGGTACCCCGACCTCTTTCTTCTTTTTCAAGAACGGCATCATTTTGCGCAGCTCCGCGCCCACTTGTTCAATCGGCTGATCTTCCTGGCTCTTGCGCATCCCTAGGAACTTCGCGCGGCCGGCTTTGTTTTCGCCCAGCCATTGTTTGGCAAATTCGCCGGATTGAATTTCGGCGAGAATCTTCTTCATCTCGGCGCGCGTCTGCTCATTGACGATCCTTGGACCGCGCGTGTAATCGCCGTATTCCGCCGTATCGGAAACCGAATATCGCATGTAGCTGAGGCCGCCCTCGTAAATAAGATCGACAATAAGCTTCACTTCGTGTAGGCACTCGAAATAGGCCATTTCAGGGGCATACCCGGCTTCGACCAGCGTTTCAAACCCGGCGCAGATCAGTGCGGCCACTCCTCCGCAGAGGACTGTTTGCTCGCCAAAAAGATCGGTTTCCGTTTCTTCCTTGAACGTGGTTTCGATCACGCCCGCCTTGAGGCAGCCTAGGCCCAGCGCGTACGCCAGCGCCTGCTCCCGCGCTTTTCCCGACGCGTCCTGATGCACCGCGACCAACGCGGGAACTCCGATGCCATCGGTGAACAGTTCGCGCACGCGGTGACCCGGCGCTTTCGGCGCGATCATCGAAACGTCGACGCCGGCAGGCGCGCTGATGGCTCCGAAATGAATGTTAAATCCATGCGCGAACATCAGGGTTTTGCCGGGCGTGAGATGCGGCTCGATCTCGGATTTATAAAGGTCGCCCTGAATATGATCGGGAACCAGAATCATCATCACGTCGGCCGCTTTGGTGGCCTCGGCGGGCGAAAGAACCGTCAGGCCCGCGGCTTCCGCTTTGGCCTTGCTCTTGCTCCCTTCGGGTAGCCCGACGATGACATCGAGCCCCGAATCGCGCAGATTCAGCGCGTGCGCATGACCCTGGCTGCCGTAGCCTATAATAGCGATTTTTTTGCCTTTCAACAAGGAAAGATCGCCGTCTTTTTCATAAAAGCGCGTGGCTTTTAGTTCCATTTATTTCAGAACTCCATCTATAGTTTCTAATTCTGCTTCTTTCGATACCGGCGGCGCCAGTTTGAGCTTTTTCGTTTCAAGCGGCACCGCCACCAGGCCGGAGCGCGTCACTTCGATTTCGCCATAACTGCGCATTACATCCATAAATTCGTCTAATTTCTCGGAATCGCCGGTGGCTTCGAGTACAAAGCCTTCGACCGACGAATCGACCGCGCGGGCGCCGAAAATTTCCGCTTCCTTCAGGATCGAGGTGCGGTTTTGCATGGTCGAACGCACTCTTACCAGCGCTAATTCGCGCTTCACTGCGGGAGCCTCGCTTAAATCGGACGCTTGCAGCACATTAATCAGCTTGTTTATTTGTTTAATTAACTGCATCCGCTGCTTGTCGCCCGCTTCGCCCGGCTCGATATCCACCACAATGCTCATGCGCGAAAGTTGAGGGTCAACGGTACGCGCCACCGTCAGGCTTTCGATGTTGTAGCCGCGCGCGGTCAGCAACCCAGTAACGCGCATCAGCGCGCCGGGCCGGTTCTCCATCAGGATGGAAATCAATTGCAGCATTTATGCCTCCACCGGTTGCGCCGCGCCCAGCACCATTTCGTTGATGGCGCCTCCGGCCGGAACCATCGGATAGACGTTCTCAAAAGGCGTCACGCGGACATTCAACAAGTACGGACCCGGTTCGCGGACCGCATCTTCCAGAGCGCCACGCAGGTCGCGCGGACTTTCCACCGTGCGTCCTTTGAAGCCGTAGGCGCCGGCCAGTTTTTCAGGATCGGGGAATCCGTCGAGCTGCACCGACGATAGACGGTTGTTATAAAACAGCTCCTGCCACTGCCGCACCATGCCCAGATAGCCGTTGTTCATGATGATGATTTTCACCGGCAAAGCGTGATTGGCGATGGTCGCCAGCTCCGGAATCGACATCTGGAATCCGCCGTCGCCGACGATGCAGAACACCAGCTTGTCGGGACGCGCGAACTGCGCTCCGATGGCCGACGGCAATCCGAATCCCATCGATCCAAGGCCTCCAGAATTGATCCACAGCCGCGGATGATTGAAGCGGATGAATTGCGCGCCCCACATCTGATGCTGACCGACGTCGCTCGCTACGATCGCTTCCCCGCCCGACAGCCGGTCGATTTCAGCCATCAGGTGCTGCGGCTTAATCTCGTCGGTCGAAGTCTCAGCGTTATAAGGATGCTCGCGCTGCCACTCCTTGATCTGGCCCCACCAGCCGGCGCGAGACGTCGCGTTTTTGCTTCTCAGCTCGCCCGCAGTTTCCTCCAGAGCGGCCGTCAGCTTCTTCAAAACGCGCTTTACATCGCCAACAATAGGAATCTCCGGCGTACGGATCTTGCCGATCTCAGCCGGGTCGATATCGACGTGAATCACTTTCGCATGCGGCGCGAAGGCGGCCAGCCGCCCTGTGACGCGGTCGTCGAAACGCACGCCAAGCGCGATCAGAACGTCAGTCTCGGTCATGCCCATGTTCGCCGCGTAACTGCCGTGCATGCCGGGCATGCTCACGAAATTCGGATGCGTGCCGGGCAATCCGCCCAGCCCCATCAGGGTGCAGACGGCGGGAGCGTCGACCAGTTCGACCAGCTCGCGCAGTTCCTCGCTGGCATCGGCCGCGATAATGCCTCCACCGGCGTAAACGAAAGGACGCTTGGCTTCCCAGATCATCTGCGCGGCGCGGCGGATCTGTCCGGCATGGCCTTCGGTATAAACCTTGTAGCCGGGCAGATGAATAGTCGAAACGGGAGCGTAGTGCGCCTGGCCCTGAAACACGTCCTTCGTGATATCGACCAGCACCGGCCCGGGGCGGCCGGTCGAGGCGATATGAAACGCCTCGTGCAAGGCCTGCGGAAGGTCGGCCAGATTTTTCACCAGGAAATTATGCTTCGTGGCCGAGCGCGTGATGCCGAACGTATCGGCTTCCTGAAACGCGTCGCTGCCGATCAGCTTGCTGGTGACCTGTCCTGTTAAAGCAACAATGGGGATCGAATCCATCATCGCATCGACCAGACCGGTGACCAGGTTGGTCGCGCCCGGACCGGAGGTCGCGCAACAGACGCCGACTTTTCCGGTGGCGCGCGCATAGCCTTGCGCGGCAAACGCGGCATTCTGCTCATGGCGGACCAGTACGTGCTTAATCGGCGAATCGTACATGGCGTCATAAAAAGGAAGCGTGACGCCTCCGGGGTATCCGAAAATAATCTCGACCTTCTCGCGCGTCAGACACTCAAGGACGATCTTTGCGCCACTCATCAAACTGGACATTTGCCTCTCCTAAAACAAAAAGCCACTGTTCGGGGTCCATTTCCCCCGCCAGTGGCCAAGATTCGTTTAATTCCGAAATCGGGCCGTTCAGGCGGGGCCGGCGATAACGCCGACCCCAATAATAAGAACGTTTCCCGATACTGGTAAGAATGCGGTGGAGACCGCGATGGTAATGCGGAGAGCCTGGTTGGGATCCGTTGGTGTCATCGTTATCTCTCGTAAGTCAGAATACAGGAGAAGTGGAGCAAATGCAAGAGGTGTTTTCAATAATTAATATTTATCATGCTATGTTTCGCATGTCATCAAGCCTGCGGGGGCTGTTGCATATTCGAACCCTGCTCTGTCCTTTAGTTTCAGGCGTAAGTGCTCCAATGGCATCGCTATGGCATTAAATATCTCATTTGTTTGCTGAAGTGCTCGCTCGACGATCCACTTCACGTCCTGGTGCGTCAGTCCGAGGATCGGACCTTCGCTATGAAGCAGCAGATTAACGCTGGCCCGCGCTCCGTTCGCCTCCCGGCGGTAAACCGCAGTGGTCAGCTTGTGCGCAAACTGGGTGATTGCCGCCAGGCGCTCCGCCTCAGTCGAGGGCATGCGGCGCAGGCGAATCCTCTGGTCGCTCATGCAAGCGCGGACGTTTTCAGGAATCTGCCATTGCGCCGCGACTGCCTTACCCGCCCTGTCATAATCGAACCCTAGCGTCTCCTGGCAAGCCTGCAACACCGGAATCCGACCCTCCTGCATACGCAGCAAAACCGCAGCATATCCCCGAGGTTGGTAGCACGCGACCAGAACCTCGCCCAGATTGCGGAACATCCCGCAGAGATAGGCCTCTTCGCGCTGGGGATAACCGATCCGTTCAGCAATTTCGAAAGCGTGGTTCGCGGTTAAAAGAGACAAGAGAATCAGCTCTTTAAAACCCGGCGAATGCTTAGGGAAATGCTCCTCCCGAACCCCTCCGATGGCCATTTCCCGGACCGCCTCCACGCCCAGCATCATGATTGCCTGGGAAACGGACCGGATGGGCCGTCCGCGACGATTATAAGGCGCGGAATTGGCTGTGCGCAGGATCCGCAGCGTGAGGCTGTAATCCTTGAGGATTACATTGGTAATATGTTGAATCGAAGCGTCTGCCTCGACCGTCACGATCACCTGTTCCATGGATCGCGAAAGCGCCGGAAACTCGGGCGCTTCAGCGATTTCCGCTAGAAACTCAGGAAGTTTGTCGATTTCCCCCATGAGAGCCTTATCGGCTCCCACAGCCGTTTATTCAACGCCCTTCGCCGTACCTGTAGCCGAATCCGGCGCAGGGACTACGTAGGTGAACCAGCCGATCATCATCTCTTCCCAGGTCTGATCGCCCCACTTTACATCCTTTGTGGGATCCGGGTTGGCGCGATTATTGGCCGAATTATCGAAGTGCGCTACGCAATCGATGCGAGTGCCCTTGGGCAGCTCCATATATTTGGACAGCTCATAGCTCAGCTGCCAGTTAAAGTCATACTTCGGAACATCAAGGATAACTTCCTGACGGCCATCGGGAAACGTGACCGTGTACTTGAAGTCTTTCCCACGCACATGCATGTGGGGCATCAGCTCCGCCAACTGTACATCCAGCTTCGCCGTCCAGGTCGATTTCACCTCATAGTTCGGATCGCCCGCCGGAATCTTAAAGTTAAACTGCAATGCATTAGCCGTCATTGCCTGAAACTTAATGGGATCCTTGGCGAACGTAATCCCGATATAAGAGCGGTCATCGTACGCCGTTCCGTCGGGAGTATAGTGTACCTGGAACCGCAAACTTGACCCGGCTTTGATCAACTTAGCCGTGCCCGCCTCCAGTTTGAGGGGCTGCTCGCCCGGCGCGTAGCCGACCAGAAGCGCATCCCCTTCGCCCTTTTCGGGAGCAGTCTTGCCGGGATCCACCACCGTGACGATGATGTGATGAATGGTGCTGCGCTTCCCGGGATGAATCTCGGCTGCGCTGATCCATTTATCTTCCGTGAAGTTGGTGGGAACCGTGAAGTATTGATAGGCAACCGTGCCGCTCGCCGGAACCGCGAAATCCTTGCCCATGTCGAACACTTGGTCCGGCTTGCCGAGCGTCCATCCCGTGTCGAATTTCGGCAGCGCGGGCATATCCTTTTCATTCCCCTCAGGCGACCCGGCATTGACCCAGCTCACAATCGTATCAATCTCGGCCTGCGACATCCGCCGGTCGTTGCGGAAACTCCCGTAATGCGGATCAGCCAGCCACACCGGCATCGCCCGGGCAACCACCCGTTCCTTAATCGATTTGGCCCATGGCCGGACTTCTTTGTAGTTGGTCAGCGCCATCGGCGCCACTTCACCGGCGCGATGGCATTCCACGCAGCGGTTAAAAATGATCGGAGCCACATCCTTGCTGAACGTGGGATTAGTGCTGGCCGCGAAAATGGCAACCGGGCCAAATGCAAACATGGCAACGCAAAGCCTCATAGGAGTCTCCCTTGCTTTCATTGTCCACATTTCTCTTGGGCCGCAGGGTAATGAGTTGTAAAGACCGGGCTATCGCTCTTCAAGATGCTTCAGCCGGGCATCGATAACCTCTTCAACCCGGTGTAGCTCTGCGCGCCAAGTATCCCGCATATCATCGAAGCGATGATCCATATGCGACCGCAGCTCGGAAATCTGTGAACGCATTTCGGAGCGCAGTTCGGAGCGCAGTTCGGACATCCGCGCGTTCGTGTCTCCCAGACGGGAGTTATTGATCATGATGCCCACCAGCACCGCAATCACCGACAGCACCGACGGCAACGCGAGGATAAGGATCTGGATATCCGTCATGGCTTATATCAGTATAGTCTGGGAATCCGGAATTCCTCTCACCTACTTCATAATCGAATCCCACCGCTCCGCCGCCTTCGCCCCCACCTTTTCGACATCTTCCTTTAACAGGAATCCCGACCCCGTCAGCGCCACCGCCGCTTCTCGCACCTGACGCAGATACTCTTCTTTATCCTTATAACGCTCCTCAATCGACAACCGGGGATCGCCCGACCGCTCCCGCTCCGCCTTGGTCCGCGCAAAGGGAATGAACGATCCCACCATGTTGTAAATCACGTCCGGCGCGCCGATTTTCGGGTCGCGCAGATTCCAGCCGGTATACGTCGCCAGTGGAACCATTTGCTCCGGCAGACGAATCCCCGCCGTCTCATTCCCATCCGCGTTCACCTGCGGCACCAGCACCGGAAACGCCGCGCCGACCTTCGGAGGATCGTACGCAACCAACCCCTTCGACTTGAAATCCGGACCGAAATCCAGATGCCACGCCAAGTACGGCTCCTTCGGCAGCGCGATCCCCGGCACCTTGGGAAAATTCAGCGCGCCCGGCACCACCAGCTCGTCCTTACCGATGCGAGGCATCTTCGAATCGGGCGGCGCCGTCCCGTTCGTAACCCACCCGTTCAAGTCCACCAGCAGCGCCCGCATCGCAAAGCGGTAGTCCGTTGGATTCGCCAGATTCTGCGTCACCGTGCGCACCGGCTTCGCATTCGCCCCATGCTGCGCACCGGCGATAAAATACACCCGAGTCTCCGCCGCCGGCGCCACGTCCTGCTTCCCATCGGGCGAGATATGGATCAGCGACGCCGCCCGTCCCCAATATTCATACGCGCCATTGGAATAGAAAATCTTCGGCACCACCCCATCCTTGCGAGCCCGCGCCAGAATCGAATCTGTAATCCCTCCATCCGTCTCCGGCTCATCCGTGAACGGAAAAATGTCCGACGGATACATCAGGTTCAGCCGCGGATGCCCGTCGCGCGAAGGCTGTGCGAAGCGATGATCGAAGCTCCCCCGCCCCGCTCCCGCCACATGCGCCCACACGCCGTCGAATACCCGCTTGCCGTTTTCATCGGCATTAAATCCGTAATAAAGGAAGGTCCGCAGGAACCGCCCGCTTTGGGAAACCCCGAACCCAATCGCCCGCTCCGCTTGTCCCTGCTGCTTCAAATAAGACACATAATCCCGAATCGCCGCCGGACCCAGCCCCACCACCGCTGGATCTTTCCCGGTATAGACCACTTCGTAAATTCGTCCCGGCTCAAAAGTATATTCGACGTGCGTCAGGTCACTCGAAAACTTCCACCGATCCCGCGCAATCGTGGTCCGCTTCGCATTCGCTCCATCGCGAACCGTCAGAGTCGCTGACGCCGCGTCAGCAACCGCATAAGGAATCTGCGCCCGATCCCCCAGCGATTCCGACTTCGACTCCTTATCCACCACAATCTCCGACCGCACCACTCCGGTGATGCCCTTGATCACCGGCGCATAAAGCTTCAGCGCCCCTTCGCGATCGGGAATATCGAACTCCCAGCCGATCCAGACCATCGTGAACCCTTGTTCAAACAGCAGCGAGTCGCCGACGTCGAACATATTCACCATCCCGTTGCCGCCGCGATTCGAAATCTCCACCAGCGCCGTCCCATTGCCCTTCGCCTTCGGCCGTAGCACTTCCAGATCAGCGGAGAACTCCACCAGCCCCTTCTCATTGCGCGGAGCCAGCCCAATGTCAGTAATAATCCGATTCGCCGCAAGCGCAGGATCAACCGCAAAGTAAACCTTGCCCGTAATGCGCTCGTAATTGCCAGCCATATCGCTGCGATGAGCGATGTCGACCCGCGTGACCGCCGCACTGGCCAAGGAAAGAGTCAGGAAAAAAAGAACAGCCTTGCGAAGCATTTCTAGATTGTAGTGGGGCCGGATGCCATCCTGCATGGCGGGCACTAGTCGCGGCTCGGCGGCCACTCACGACATTGACGCGAGGTAAACTGAGTTGTGCCGGATACGGACATCCAGATCGTCTCCAATGAAGCCGGGGAACCGACCGCGGTACTCGTCCCCACCGAGTTGTGGCGCGAGATTGCCTCGGAGCGGGAAACTGCCTATCTGCTGAGATCGGAATCAATGAAACAGCGTCTGCTGGCGGCAGCGCAACGCCACAACGGGCTCTCTCTTGAGGATGTCATTGAGAAGCTTGGAATTTGATCCCTCCGCGTTCGACGATTTGTCTTGGTGGATCGAGCAAGACTGCGCCCTGGCACTCCGCCTTGTTCGTGAAGTTCAACGAGAACCATTTGCCGGCTTGGGCAAATCGGAGCCATTGAAGCACGAGCTTTCCGGATGCTGGTCGAGGCGGATCAACCAGGAGCATCGGCTAGTCTATCAGGTGCTCCCTGATAAGATCCGGATCCTTCCCTGCCGCCTCCACTATTGACAAAGCCCGATGTCAGTGGCGATGTGATTCGTCGGCAGCTTCGGACTGAGCCAGGCAATCTACAGACTTGACACCCGCACCAGATTCGGAACCGCCGCCATCTGCCCCGAGTCGCGCAGATCCACCGTAACCCTGCTACCCGTGCTGGCGAATCGATAAGTCGCCCCCGATACCGGACCCATCACGGTCATCCCAGTCTTGCCTGTATATTCAAAGTAAGCGGCATTGCTCCGTTGCCTGGTGACGAACGCAGGCGAAACCTGAGCCGGTCTACCGGCGGGGGAGGACACTCTCATCTGTGGGACCGCTGTCCGATTGTTACCGCAACACATCACCAGGCTCCTTGTCTTCTATGTACATCGCCGGTTGAATGGAATCCGGTTGATTCGATTTCTTCGACGTCGCGCGCTCCAAAAGCGAAGCTCCTCCGGAGAGCCCCATCCACAAGAGCAAACGCTCTTTCCAACTCTCACCCACCAGCCACGCAAAAGGAATTGCCGTCCACAGACTCAGGCAATAGAAACAGTCGAGCAACTGGCCTGCGAATCCATTTCCCATCGATCGCCGAAACCGCGTCAGCAAGTTCCAAGGACCGTCCTCGGCGTTCAGCAAGTGTGTAATCCGCCACACGCCGAGGGTTCCAAGTATCAGCCAGTAGAAACGCATAAATGGAAGCGTTCGGCAGGAGAGGGGTGCAGCCTCATTTCAGCCGCACCCATCCCTGGTCTACGCCTTGGTGACCGTGAAGCTCAGCTCGGTCAGATTGTAGTACAAGCTTCCGTCGCAGGAGACGATGTTGCGCTTATACGCCCAGAGTTGTAATTGGTACGCGCAGGAAACGGGATCGGGGAAGAAATCTCCCACCGTGCCTGTCAGCGTCAGCGTTCCTCCCGCCCAGTCTGGCGCGCTGGCTCCCTGCGTCAGGGCTGTGCCGTAATCCGGACCAACCTCAGCGCCGGCAGGCCCAATCCAACTGGTGACATTGCTCGCCGCCGGACCGGAGGAAAGAGTCCCAATCAGGACCCCTGCACTCGGCTCCGGCGTACCGTTGGACGAACAGATAATGTCCACCACTACATCCAGGCCGTAGTTGCAGGAGAGTGAATAATACGCCAGCATCTCGTCCGTATCGTGGACCATGAAGTTGATCACCACCGGATCGGTATTCTTCGCCGTGATGTTGGCGCAAGGTCCGACGGTTTGGCCGGCGATGGTTACCGCGAAGATATTGCAGTCCGGTTGCGTCGTGCAGATATGGACCGTTCCTCCGCCGCAAGGATGATCCGTCGGATGTCCCGCGCCGGGGCCCGGCGTTGGGCGGTTGTCGATCGTGATCACCACATAGTTGTCGTCCTTCGTCCCGCAGAAGGGAACAACCTGTTGGTTGGAGAGTGCGCCTGTGTATCCGGGCCTGGTCCAGCCAATAAGCCGCAGATAGTAGGTCCCGTTCGCAAAACCAGTGTTTAAGGTCTGCCACCACATCAGCGTATTTAGATTGGAGTTGTCCCAGCCGATACCAATGGAATTGTTCGCGGCATAATGCTGCGCGGTCTCGAATACATTGCGCCCGCTGATCGGCGTCGGATTGAATAGCACGTTGTGTTGGTTGAGCGTGGCATCCCAATACGCGCGGTAGAAACCACCATCGGCGGCCACCGGCATAGCGGACCATGGTCCCGTCGCGCTGGTTGACCATTCGAACTCGTAGTAGTCGGCGCTGAAGCCATCCCCCGGATCGGCGGAGAGCAGAACGCTTTCAGAGTAAGGACGGTCGCCGAAAGGATTGCCCGGCGTCGCCCCACCCGGATTCTCGTATCCGATGGTTGCGGCGGCTGCGCTCGCACCAGGGTTTCCTCCAACACTTGCCGACGTGTCGCCGCAAATGTCGATCGGCACGATGCAGTTGCCCTCCGGGCAATCCCTGTCCTGGCAACCCTGCGCCAGACAGCAGGCCAGATCGTTGGCGACCAGTGTGACGTTGAGATCGTCGGCAATGTCGAAGCGCGTCTGGAGAATCGTCTCGTCGATAATGACGTTGTTTTGTCCGTTGCAGTTCTGCGTTGCGCGGAAGATGATGTCCGCTCCGCAATCCAGCCACGGCCACCATGGCCACCATGGCCATACGCGAAGGCGCTCCAGTTCCTGCGAAACCGGCAGCTTGGCCAGCAGTTGCGTGCGCAGTTTTTCGAGCGTGCCCGGATTGATCGACGCGCTACCTGCTGCGCGCTGGGATTTTGGCATGCCAACCGCGGGACTGTTTCGCGCCGCTCCTCCAGTCATGCCCAACAGAGACTCGAAAACCTGAACGCCGGGCACCGCACCGGGCAACGGAATCTTGCGAATTCCGGGGATCTTCTGAAGCAGTGGAACGATCCGGTCTGCCAGCGTGGAATCGATGCGCCAGATCCTCTGTTCCCACCACCACCACCAAAACCATCCGCAGCAACGGCGGAAGCTGATTTCAAACGTGCCATCGGGTTTGGTTACGGCGCAGCCCACCTGGCTTTCGCTGGACCACCACCAGAACCAGGTTACGTCGTAGATGCAAACAGTCGCCGCCGGAACCGGACTGCCATCGGCGCACTGCACGCGGCCTGTGACCGTGTATTCCCGGCACCAACGAATCCACCAGTCCCAGTAATACGGCGTCACGATGATCGGCGATACCCGAAGGAAACTGCTGTCTTTCCAGTGGCTGCCCGGAATATTGACGGTCAGCGATTGCAGGTGCTTCAGATCTTCGTCCGAGGCGCTCTCCGGACCCACGACAATCCGGACGCCGCCCGGGGAGCCCTTGAATGCAAGTGTCGCGTGGCCAAGCCCTCGCGCATCCATGTGGGCCGCCGCCGAACTCACGGCAGCTCCGCTTCGGTTGTAAGCTACGACCTTAACAGGCCGGTCTGATGTGAAATTCTTGATCCCGGATGCATCAAGCGGGACCTCAAGGACGAACTCTTCTGAATTATCAGCCATGGAATTTTCTCCTCCGTGAATTGAACGTAGGGTTGTAGTCTTGCCTCGTTCACTCGTTGATCATTTAGTGCTTTGATTTGGCAAAAGCGTTTCAACGGGGGAAAAAACAACTCGGATTAGGCGAGCGCCAGATTCGGCTGTGGGCGCAAATCGTAACCCGCGAACTCGCGCCGCTCCAGCTTCGGAAATGCCGCCGCGGCGATCATTGCGGCATTATCGGTGGCAAGACCGGCTGTCGGGAAGTACACAGGACAAGGCAGTCTGCGTCGTTTCGCCGACGCCTGCAAACTAGTATTGCAAGCCACGCCGCCGGAAATGATGATGCTTTTCGCATCCATTTCTTCGGCCGATCGCGCCGTGCGCGTCAATAATTCATCGATCACCGTGCGTTGAAAAGACGCGATCAGATCGAGCGTCGCCTTAGGTGTCACAGCGAGCCACTCCTCCACCTTGGTCGCTCCGCTCGCGCGCCGAATCGCGATTTCCGCGTCCATATCGTGCGCTTCCACCCATCGTAAAACCGCGGTTTTGATGCCGCTGAAGCTGAAATCAAGCGTGTTGCCTTTCATTTTGACCAACGAGAATTTCACCGCATCGGAATTCCCATAAGGCGCCAGTTTATCGATCACCGGACCCCCTGGATATCCCAATCCCAGCAGCTTGCCGACCTTATCAAAAGCCTCCCCTGCCGCGTCGTCACGCGTTTTTCCCAGCAGCCGGTAGCGATGCTCCGCGCTCACTTCATAAAGGTGCGTGTGCCCTCCGCTCACCACCAGCGCCAGGGCCGGCAGCTCCACTTCATGCTGGCTCGCTACGGCGTAAATATGCCCTTCAATATGATTTACTCCGATCAGAGGAATATTCCGGCCCATCGCCAGCGCCTTCGCGTAAGTAATGCCAACCAGGAGAGATCCCACCAGGCCAGGACCCTCCGTCACCGCGATGGCATCCATTTGGTGGAGCGTTTTCGACTCCAGAGCCAATTGCACCACCTGTACAATCGCCCGCAAATGTTCGCGCGAAGCCAGCTCCGGCACCACGCCTCCGTACTTCGCATGGGTGGTCATTTGCGAGGCGATCACGCTTGAAAGTATAGTGTTCCCGTCTTCAACCACCGCCGCTGCGGTTTCATCGCACGAAGATTCAATGCCGAGGATCAACATCTTCTTTTAGTCTAGAGGAGTGCTGGTTTCAGAATTTGATTATGATCTGCCCGAAGAACTGATTGCGCAGCAACCGCTTGGTGAACGCGACGCCGCCCGTATGCTGGTTGTCGACCGGGCTAAGGGGACGTTTGAGGACCGTGTGTTTCGCGACTTTCCCTCCTATACGCAAGCTGGCGATTGCATTGTACTTAACGATTCGCGCGTTTTTCCTTCGCGACTTTTTGGACGAGACAGGAAGGTCGAAATTTTTCTCACCCGGCAAATCGCCGGCGACGCCTGGGAAGCGCTGGTTCGGCCCGGAAAGAAGGTTTGCACCGGTGACCAAATTGTTATCTCTGATGAACTTAGCGCGGAAATTCTGGGTCGCGGCGACTTCGGGGAGCGGACCGTTCAATTGCACGCCAAGGGAGATTTATTTGAAGTGCTTGAACGCGTTGGACATGTGCCTCTCCCACCCTATATCCGCCGCCCGGATACGGCGGTGGATAAAATGCGCTATCAGACTGTATTTGCACAAGAAACAGGCTCCGTGGCTGCTCCTACCGCGGGGTTGCATTTTACCCCCGAGATTCTGGCCCAATGCCAAGGCGAAATTGCTCGTGTGACGCTGCATGTCGGGTTGGGGACATTTCAGCCGCTGCGCGGCGATGTTGTTGAAAATATTACGCTGCACGAGGAATCGTTTATCGTTCCGCCGGAGACTATCAAGGCAATGGATCGAGCTAAGCGCGTCATCGCAGTAGGCACCACCAGCGTCCGGGCGATCGAAAGCGACCCCGGCGCGGCTACACGGCTGTTTCTTTACCCTGGAGCGAAATTCCGGCGCACTGGGGCGATGTTGACCAACTTTCATTTACCGAAATCAAGTTTGCTTATTTTGGTTTGCGCCTTTGCGGGCACAGACTTAGCGCTTCGAGCTTATCGCCACGCGGTGCAAGAAAAATATCGATTTTTTTCTTACGGGGATTGCATGCTTATCGTTTGACAAGGGAATCGTTAAATGGGCATAAAGAGGTTAAAACACGCATGGAAGGAGGCTTAAATCACCTTAAAGGACGTCGGCGAAGCCTCGTTTTAGGTGGCGGAAGAAGAGGCCGCCCAGGATGAAGACGGCGGCGGAATAGGCGGTTAGGATTGCCAGGTCTTGCCAATGGGGCCACGCGGTCGACAGAAGGCGGTCGCGATAGGCTCGGACGATGCGGGACATGGGGTTCCAGGCTACTAAGGGCTGGAACCTGGCCGGGATTTTTTCTTCCAGGATCATGATCGGGGTGATCCAGAACCAGACTGTCATGATCACGGTCAGGAATTGGATGGTGTCGCGCAGGTAGACTTGGAGGCTCGATACGATCCAGCCTACCCCTACTCCTAACATGCCGACGAACATCATGTAGAGCGGCAGCAGGAGCACTTTCGCGCTGATGTGTTTTTCTATTAATAGGACGGACGCGATGGCTAGCGCCAAGCCGATCAAGTGGTGGATCAGGCTTGATAGAAATACCGAAACGGGCAGGACTTCAGAGGGGAAAACGGTTTTGGTGATCAGGTTCGCATTTTCCACCATGGAGTTGGCGGAGCGGGTTACGGTTTCCTGGAACAGCATCCAGGGCAGGAATCCGCAGAACAGGAACATGAGGTAACTGTCGGTGACGGAGCCGGGAGGCATTTTCTGGTCGAGACATTTGACGAAGATGTAATACCAGATGCCTAATTGCACCAGGGGATGGACTACGCCCCACAGCCAGCCTGCGACGGAGCCTACATAGCGCTGCTGGAAGTCCCGGCGGACTAGCTGGGCGACCAGGGCTCGGCCAGTTACCATGTTTTTAGCGAAGTGGCGGCCGGGGATGCGGTAGGTCACGGAACCGCCTGAAAGGGCGGCTGGCGCCAAAGGTTGATCACGCTTCTAGTGTAAACTCGAAATGAATGCGGTTTGCCCTCCTCCTCACGGCTTATGCGCAGCAGATCCTGACGACGCCTTCGACTGAACGGCTTTCCTACGACATCGAGTGGAGGATGATCCACGCGGGTACGGCGGTGGTGGACGCGCAGAAAACCACCGCCCGGCTGAAGCTTGATTCGGCGGGAATGGTTTCGACATTATTCAAAGTCAACGACGCTTACGGAGTGACTTACGACGAGCCGTTTTGCGCGACCAGCAGCACGCTCGACGCGCAGGAAGGCAAGCGGCATCACGAGACGCACGTGACGTTCGACCGGACGCGCAATCGGGCGGATGCGGTGGAGCGCGATGTGCTGAAGAACGTAGTGCTGCACACGTACGATGTGGCGATTCCGAATTGCGTTCACGACGTTCTGGGCGCGCTCATCAGTTTGCGCTCGCTGAAGCTGAATCCGGGCCAATCGGCACAGATGGCGGTAAGCGATGGACACCACACGGCGTCAGTAAAGGTGGAGGCGCAGGACCGGGAAGAGATCAAGACGGCGACTTCAGATGACAAAACGATTCGCTATGAGACATTCCTGCTGAACGGCGTGGTGTACAGCCGCAAAGGGCGGGTATTTATCTGGGTGACCGACGACGAACGGCGGCTGCCGGTGCAGATCCAACTGCGGATGTCGTTTCCAGTGGGAACAGTGACGCTGCACCTGGTGAAGGAGGAGCATCTGTGAAGAGAGGAGTCAGGAGTCAGGAGTCAGGAGTCAGAATCGCTGCACTAATTGTGATTGCGGCCTCAGCGGTTTGTGGACAAGCTGAAAATCCTTTATTGAATGCGGCGCAGGCTAATCAGATTTGCTTGCGGATTGTGCAGTTGATGGATGCGGGGGGGGTTGCTGTGCCGGAGTTGCAGAGGGCTTCGGCTCCCGTTGTCGAGGCGGCGAAGCAGAGTTGCACTGCGCTTGAGGCTAAGCCTGGAACTACGCAGCCGGTGTTTTCATTGATGGGGAGTTTGCGGGCGTTCCTTACTCTTTCTGATGCGGTGCCGAAGCCGTTTCCTTTTCCGGAGGCGGCGCAGAAACAGTTGACTGAACTGCGGCAGGATCAGACTCGGCTGGAATCGCATTTTCTGGCGCTGCTGGATTCGAAAGAGGCTCGACTGGCGAATCCGGATCGGGATAATTTGAAACGCTATGCGGAGGATAATCGTAAGCTGGCTCCGCCTGATGCGGCTAAGCCGCGGGTGATATTTTTTGGCGATTCGATTACCGATTTGTGGCGTCTCAATGAGTATTTTCCGGATCGCGCTTTCGTGAATCGGGGCATTAGCGGGCAGATTACGGGAGAAATGCTGGGACGTCTGAAGGCAGATGTGATCAATCTGCGGCCGGCGGCGGTGGTGATTCTGGCGGGGACCAACGATCTGGCTCGGGGCATTCCTTTGACCGGGATCGAGGACAACCTGCTGATGATCGGCGATTTGTGCGATGCGTACCATATCAAAGTGATTTTCGCGTCGGTGCTGCCGGTGAGCGATTATCACGCGGCGGATAATAAATCATATGAGCGGACGACGACACGTCCTCCGGTATTTATTAAGGCTCTGAACGAATGGATTGAGAGTTTCTGCACCAACCGGCATCATGTTTACCTGAACTATTACACGGCGATGGTGGATAAGACGGAGCAGATGAAAGAAGATCTGGCGGACGACGGGCTGCATCCGAACGCGAAAGGCTATCGGGTTATGGCTCCGCTGGTGCTGGAGGCGATTCAGAAGACGGCTGGTCCTAAAGCGGTGACGGCGCCGGCGCCGGAGAAAGCGGCGAAGAAGCACGGATTATGACCAAGTGGCGAGTAGTGTGCGCGTTAGTCGTGGGGATGGTAGTCGCGTCCGCACAGCGCACACTGACTGTGGCCGAACTGACCGAATTCATCAAGAGCACGCTGCGGCAGAAGCTGGACGACCGGCTGGTAGCGGATTATCTGTTGAAGCACATGAAGATGAAGGAACGGGTCGACGACAAGAAGGTGGAGGAGCTACAGGGGCTGGGGGCGGGTCCGAGAACGACGGCGGCATTGCGGAAGTTGAGCCAGGAATCGGCGAGTCTGCCGGTGGCTGCACCGGTTGTCGCACCTCCTCCTCCGCCTGCGCCGCTTCCACAGCCGGCGGCTCCGAATTCCGAGGAGCGGCTGGAGATTCTCGATTTAATTCGCGCCAACGCGATTAATTACAGCAATAATCTGCCGAATTTCCTGTGCACGCAGGTGACGCATCGCAATGTAGATCCGACGGGTACGGGCGATCATTGGCGGCAGGTGGATACGATTCAGGAACAGCTCAGCTTTTTCGATCATCGGGAAAAATACGTGGTGACGATGGTGAATAACGCTCCGGTGACCGGGCGCGAACATCAGAAACTGGGCGGCGCGACCTCGGAAGGCGAGTTCGGGAGCATGCTCTACGACATCTTCAATCCGGCGACGGCGACGGAGTTCGAATGGGAGCGATGGACAACCTGGCATGGGCGGCGGACATACGTGTTTTCGTTTACGGTGTCACGGGAGCGGTCGCGGTACGACATTTATCACGGGCCTTCGGACCGGCACGTGGTTTCGGCGTATCGAGGGTCGATTTACGCGGACATGGTGACGAAGAATGTGATGCGGGTGAAGATGGAGTGTGTGGATCTACCGGGGGATTTTCCGATTCAGGAGGTCACGCAGGACCTGCAATACGAGAATGCGAAAATCTCCGATCAGGATTTTCTGCTGCCGTTCAAATCGGAGCTCTATTCGAGAGAAGGCCGGTACCTGGTAAAGAACACGACGACATTTCATCTGTACCGAAAGTTCACGACCGAGGAGAAGATCACGTTTGAGAGCGTGGATGAAATGGCGAATGATAAAGATGATAAAAAGGAGGAAAAGCCTCCGGTGAAGAAGCAGCCATGAAACTGAAATTCGTTTTTATATTGTTGGCCGGCGCGCTGCTGGCGCAAAGGCCGATGACTGTGGCGGAGTTGACTTCGTTCATCAAATCCGCGATCAAGCTGAAGAACGACGACAGGACGACGGCCGAGTATCTGCGCAAAATCAAGATGACGCAGAGGCTGGACGATAAAACGGTGGAGGAATTACAGGGGCTGGGAGCGGGACCGAAGACGGTGGCGGCGCTGCGGCTGCTGGAAGAAGGATCGGCGAGTCTAGCGGCTGCTCCTCCGCCACCACCTCCGGCCCCGAAAGCTCCGCCAAAGCCTCCGCCGGATTCGGTGGAACAGGCCGAGGTGATCGCTTCGATGCGGGAGTATGCGCTGAACTACACATCGCGGCTGCCGAATTTCTTATGCGCGCAAACGACGAGGCGGCACACGGATCCGAGGGATCCAAAATACCGGCCGCAGGGCGACGTGATTCTCGAACAGATCAGTTTCTTCGACCATAAAGAGAACTATAAAGTGCAGGCGATGAATGGGCAATCGGTGCACAACATCAGCCACGATCAGATCGGCGGGGTGCGTTCGTCGGGCGAGTGGGGCAGCATGCTGCACAACATTTTCGCGCCAGAGGACGAGGCTCAGTTCGAATGGGATCATTGGGGCACGCTGCGCGGGCGGTTGATGTACGTGTTCGCTTACCGGATCGAAAAGGATCGCGGGTATTCAATGGGCGACGACGAAACGCGGAAGAGCTACACGTCGGCTTACACCGGCTTGGTTTACGCCGATATGGAGACGAAGGAGATCGAGCGGATCACGCTGAAGACGGTGGAGATTCCATCGGATTTCCCAATTAAAGACGTCGCGATTACGCTGGATTATAAGCCGACCGATATTTCAGGTCATATTTATACGCTGCCGTTTCACTACGAGCTGGATTCGGTGCATATCCACGGAAACTCGAAGAGCGAGGCGGATTTCAAGCTGTACCAGGTGTATGGAGCGGACACGACGATCTCGTTCGGAGACGATACAGGGCCTCCGCCGGAGGATCAGTTGAAGGAGCAGCCGGCTAAGCCGGTGACGCCGGTGAAGAAGCCGGAGTAGTGGTGGCGGCGGGCAGTTAGTGATCAGCCGGAGTGGGTGGCTTCGCCGGTTCAGGCTCCGGCATATCCTGGTAGCGGACGATTACGGAGATGCGGCGGTTGGAGGCGGCTTCGGGGTTCTGTTTATCGCGCAGATTCTGATCGGCGAAACCGCGCACTTCAATGATGCGGCCGTGGGGCAGGCCGTCGGCTTCCATCAAGCGGCGGGCGGCGTTGGCGCGATCGGTGGATAGCTCCCAGTTGGAGTAATCGCCTGCGCTCGAAAAGGGCTTTGCGTCGGTGTGGCCTTCAATCATCAGATCGTTGGGCAGCTTCTTCAATTCCGCGCACAGACGGAGGATCAGCTCGTGTCCGGTTTCCGTGGGGCGGCCGCTGCCGGAGGCGAAGAAAATCCCTTTTTCGTTTTCCAGCATCTCGACGCGCAGGCCTTCGCCGGTGACGCTCATCTGGATATAGTCCTTCAGCTTTTCGAACTCGGGGCTTTTTTTCATGGCCTGTTCCAACTTGTCTTTCAATCGCGACATGTCGTCCTTGGCGACGGAAACGGTTTCGCCGGTACCGGTGCTGGCGCTGCCGGAGTGGGCGCCGGTGCCTGATGGATCCTTAAAATAAGCGCTGACGGCTTTGCGGATTTGTACGCTCGAATTGAGGAGCCAAAGGACGATGAACAAAGCCATCATGGCGGTGACGAAATCGGCGTAGGCGACTTTCCACGCTCCGCCGTGATGGCCTCCATGATTGACCTTTTTCTTAATGATGTAGATCGGCGCGAGATTTTCGGACATTTATTTGGCCGCTTCCACAGGGACGGGTGCGGCCGTAGCGCCCTTGCACGCGGCCTCAAATTCCTGAAAGGTGGGGCGATGTTCGCCGGGAATGCTGCGGCGCGCGAACTCGACCGCCAGCACCGGCGCCGATCCTTTGACGAAGCCGATGACGCCGGAACGGAGGCAGCGCAGATAATCGAGATCGGCGTCGTTCATCTTGGTCATGTTCAAAGCCAGCGGTCCGAGGAAGCCGTAGCATAGCAGAATTCCTAAAAACGTGCCGACGAGCGCCGCGGCGACTTTATGCCCGATTTCTTCAGGAGGTCCTCCCAGCGAACCCATGGTGACGACGACGCCCAGCACCGCGGCGACGATTCCCAAGCCGGGAAGCGCGTCGGCGACGGTCGAGAGGGCGTTCACGGGGATCGACGCCTCGTGATGATGAACGTCCATATCCATCTCCATCATCTGATCGAGGTCGAAGGCGGGGACGCCGCCGCTGATCGACATGCGAATGGTGTCGCAAATGAAATGGACGGCGTGATGATTGGCTAGAAATGTCGGATATTTGGAGAAAACCGGGCTTTTCGAGGGATCTTCAATGTCCTCTTCCAGCTTGACCATACCCATTTTGCGAGCCTGCATGAACAACTCGTACAGCATCTTGAGAGTATCGAGATAGGAGGCTCTGGTGTGCGGGCTGCCTTTCAAAACGCTGAGCATACCCTTCGCGATCGCGATGAGAGTCGACAATGGATTGGCGATGAGCAACGTTCCGAGGGCGGCGCCGCCAATAATGACCAGTTCCGACGGCTGCATCAGCACCAGCAGCTTGCCGTGCTCCATCAGGTATCCGCCAACCACGGCTCCGAGGACAACGAGAATTCCTATAATGGCGAACATGTGACCTAAACCCCTTATCGGTACGGGTTCCCCATTCTTCGTCAGGGACTTTCCTAGAGCAATCGAGCGAACTGCGATACACTTTTGGTTGTAGGCCATGAAATTCTCAAAACTTGCGTTCCTCCTCGCTGCAACCTCATTTCTCATCTCCGCCCGATCCAAATCCGACGACTGGAAGCCGATGTTCGACGGCTCCACGCTCGACGGCTGGAAGGCCAATGAACATCCTGAATCGTGGACCGTCAAAGATGGCGCGATTACCGGCGACGGGCCGTCCAGCCATCTGTTCTGGATGACGGAAAAATGCGTCAACTGCGAATTCAAGGCCGAGGTGAAGATCGGCCACATGGGCAACTCCGGGATGTATTTCCGGACCGCGTTCGGTCCTGGTTTTCCCAAGGGCTATGAAGCGCAGGTGAACAGCTCCCATACAGATCCGGTGCGCACGGGCAGCCTTTATAATTTTGTCAAGGTGTTCGACGTGCTGGTGCCGGACGATACGTGGTATGAGCAGCACATCATCGTCGAGGGCAATCACATTCAGATTTTTATCAACGATAAGAAGACGGTCGATTTCACGGACGAGAAGAATACGTTCACGGATGGCTATCTGGCGCTGCAACAACATAACGCCGGGAGCGTGGTGCAGTTCAGGAACCTGATGATGCGGCATCTGCCTCCGCCCCAATCGCCGCTGGCGGGGACATGGCGGCTGAATGTGGAGCAATCGAAGTTCGCCGACGCGGCGCCGAAACAATACGTGGCTCGGGTGCTGGATGAGCTGGATGGGATTCGCTGGCAGTCGGCGGTGGTGACGGCCGATGACAAGAAGGAAGGCGTGAATTACTTTGCCCGAGTGCAAGGCTACGACTATCTGGTGAGCGGTACGGACGATTACGATCACATCTCGCTTGAGGATGTGGGCCGCAAACATATGCATGAGGCGATGCGCGGGGTGAAGCTGCGCAAGAAAAAAGACGATCATGTTTTCGACGTCGAGACCAAGCAGCGGTATAAAGTGATCGATCGCGCAATCTACACCGTTTCGGCCGACGGGAAAACGTTGACGATCGCGGGCGACAAGGTGCAGGCGGACGGCAAGACGACGACTCCGTACAGCGAAGTGTTCGATAAGGTCGAATAGATGGCGCTGGGGATTGAGCGCGTGGACGGAGAAGGCGTTGTCAGTGTAATTGTCCTGCGCGGGAAGTTGATGCTCGGCGAGGATTGCCGGCAATTGGAAGCGGTGATTCCGGAGTTATTGAGCGACGGGCGCACCAAGCTGATTTTCGAGCTGAGTGGCGTGACGCATATCGATTCCACCGGCATCGGGCGGTTCATCGATACGTATAGCCGGCTGATGAAGATCAACGGAAAGATGCGCCTTGCTGCGGCGAGCGGCGTGGTGCGGGAGGCGTTTCGCGTGACTCGGCTGGATACGGTGTTTTCATTTTTCCCCTCGGTGGAAGAGGCGCGAGCGGGGTTGTAGCGTCTATCCCCTTCCTGACGGTCGGGGTTCGGTTCGGAGATGAGTCTACAGCGGCGGGTGTGGCGTCCCGTCCGGCCTGATTCCTTGCGCTCTTGCTAACTCCAAAATGTGGTCCGCCGCGAGTTGCGGGCGATCGATGGACGGCATCACGATGCGGCTGCTGCCGCCGGCTGTTTCAAATGATAGATTGCCGATGCCTACCATGCGCTGGCCGAGCGTTTGATCCACGCGCACGTCCTGGAGCTTGATCACCTGCTCGGTGCGAGTTGTCTTCGAGAAGAACCCCGATTCGTAGCGGACGCGATCGCTGAGAACTTCGAGCTTGATCAGCCTCTGTTTCATATGGCGCGTCATGACCATCAGCATCAGCAAACCGGGAACGATCAGCAGCCACCAGTACCGCTCATCGGCAGGGCCTGTCGACTTCAAATACGCGGCGATCGCGATTGCCAGGATCAGGCACAGCGCATATCCCAAGCGGATGAATTTGGTGGACGGACGAAGGACCATCGCAGGCATGATAACATGCGCGTACGCCGTGCTGTCACAATAGGGAGAAAGATGGAAACTCAACGGGATGTCACACGGGTTCTCGTGGTCGACGACGAAGAATCGCAGCGCACCGCGCTGGCGAGCAATATCAAGCTGTGGGGTTATACGGTCGAAACCGCGGGCGACGGCGAGGAGGCTCTGGCGAAGCTGGAATCGTTCGAGGCGCACGTCATCGTCACCGATCTGAACATGCCTCGCATGACGGGGCAGGAGCTTCTTCAGCGGCTGCGGGACATGGGCGATGCCCCGCCGGTGATTGTCCAGACTGCCTATGGCGGCCTCGAAACGGCGCTCGAAATGGTGCATAAACTGGGCGCGTTCTGGTTTATCGACAAGCCGGTCGATACACTGGCGCTGCGCCTGCTGATCGAACGCGCCGTTGCGCAGGAGAAGCTCGCCGAGCGTGCCGAACGGTTGGAACGGCAGTTGAGCAATCAAGGCCTGCTGGGCGAAATGGTCGGTTCGTCGCCCAAGATGCGCGAAGTATTCAGCCTGATTCAACAAGTCTCGCCCAGCCGCGCGGCAGTGCTGATCACGGGCGAGAGCGGGACCGGCAAGGAACTGGCGGCGCGGGCGATTCATGCGCTGAGCCCCCGGCGCAACGGACCTTTTGTAGCGCTGAACTGCGCGGCGATGCCCGATAGTTTGATGGAAAGCGAACTGTTCGGCCACGAAAAAGGCGCCTTCACCGGAGCGGTCGACCGTCGCGCGGGATGCTTTGAACTGGCTCAAAACGGCACCGTGCTGCTGGACGAGATCGGCGACATGCCGGTGGCGCTACAGGCGAAACTGCTGCGCGTGCTGGAGGATTCGCGGGTGCGGCGGCTGGGCGGCAAGAGCGAAATCCAGTTGGACGTGCGCATTCTGGCGGCGACGAATTCGCCTCTCGATGCGGCCATTCGCGAAGGAAGATTCCGCGAGGATCTGTTCTACCGGCTGAATGTATTTCCGATTCCGCTGCCGCCTCTACGCGATCGCAAGGACGATCTGCCGGCGCTATCCGCGGCGCTATTGAATGATCTGAACCGCAAGCATGGAACGAAAGTCACGGATCTCTCCAAAGACGTGCTGGAGCGGTTCCGCGCCTACAACTGGCCGGGCAATGTACGGGAGCTTCGCAATGTAGTGGAGCGCGCGGTGATTCTGGCCGCCGAAGGGACCATCCTGTCGCTGCATCTGGCGGCCGGCTTCGGAGGAACGGGCACGCCCGCGCCGTCCGCACCCGCCACAGCCGGGGCGTCAATGCCACAGGGAAATGGCGAGGAATTGCGCATCCCGGTAGGCTCCACGATCGAGCAGGCGGAGCGTGCGCTGATTGAGCTGACGCTGGAGCATACACGGCACAATAAGACCCGCGCCGCCGAAGTGCTCGGGATCAGCCAGAAAACGCTGTTCAATAAATTGAAGGAATATGGCGCGCAAACTGCTGGGGTGTGACCCATTGTGCAAGTTCGCATCAAGCTTGGACCGGCCGATCTGCGCAGGTGGATGCTAATCGCGAATATGTCGCTGCGGGTTCGGCTGGTGTTACTGATTGTCGCGCTGGTGGCGTTGGTGGCGATCGCGTTGTCGGCCGTACACCTGGCGAATCTGGTGAATCAACTATCGGCGGAGCCGCTGGAGCGCAGCACGCTCGCCGCCGATCAGGTGAAGGCCTTCGTCACCGATCATATTACGCAGCACGCGGAAAAGTTTCAGGCGCCGGCCGACCTGAATGGCGTCAAGGCGCTGTGGTCGGAAATCGTCTCCACCGATCCCGATATTCCGGCGATGCTGGTGAAGATGTTGAAGCTCTCGCCAGCCATTGAGGACATTAACATCGCGGGGCCTTCAGGCAACATTATCGCGTCGTCGAATCCTCCGGAAACGGGCAAGCCGCTGGCGATTCTGCCGGAGTTCGCGGAATGGAGCGCCGGTTCTTTCTATACGCGCCTGCTGGACCTGATGCTGCGGCGCACCCGCGCCGACTACCAGTTCCTGATTCCTCTCGGCGTGAAAGGCGAGGCCCAGCCGATCTTCCAGATCCAGGTGATCATTTCATTCGCCCTGCTGCGCGCCGCGCTGATCGCGCAAATCACCCAACTGGCCTACGTTTCAGGGGCTGCGCTCCTGATTTCCGTGCTGATCACGCTGCTGGCTACCAATCGTGTGCTGCGCCCGCTGAAGCGCATCGAGGCGACCATCGACCGCATCGTGCAAGGCAATTTTCTCGGGTCCGAGACGCAGATGAATCTGATTGCCGCAAATCCGCCGGCCGAGTTCGCGGCGGTCGAGGGGAAGCTGAATATCCTGGGAGAGCGGTTTCGCGGCGCGCGCGAACAGGCGGTCGAGTTACAGCACGATCTGGACGGCTTGCTGGAGCGCATGGCGACGGAGCTCGACGTGGCCACCAGGCTGGCCGCCATCAGCCGCATCACGGGCGGCGTCGCGCACGAGATCAAGAATCCGCTGAACGCGATTTCGCTACGCCTCGATTTATTGCGCGCGCGGCTCGGAGAGCCGGAAGAGGAACTGGCCGAGGAAATCGATATTCTCTCGAAAGAAGTCCGGCGCCTGGACCGGGTGGTGAAGACCTTTCTCGATTTCTCGCGCCCGGTGGACGTCAAATTCTCGGAAGTGGATCTGGCCGCCATCGCGGGGGAGGTGGCGGAGCTGACCACTCCGCAGGCGGCACTGGCGGGAATTCAAATCTGGTTTGAAGCGACTGCCGAATCGGCCCCGATCCGCGGCGACGCGGACATGCTGAAGCAGGCCATCCTCAACCTGGTTCTGAATGCCATTGAAGCGATGAAAAACGGTGGGAACCTATGGCTGCGCGTATCGCGCGAAGGGAACGTGGTGCTGCTCAACGTCTCCGACGACGGTCCTGGGATTCCTACCGAGGCGCGAGACAAAGTTTTTCAACTTTATTTCACCACCAAACAAAGAGGCTCCGGCATCGGTTTGGCGATGACTTACAGGGCCGTTCAATTGCATAATGGTACTATCAACTTCTCGACTGAAATGGGCCGCGGCACCGCATTTCAAATGCAGTTCCCCTCCCATGTCCGGCACGCCTAATGCGCACACCGCGGTTGATTCTCGGGATTTTGGCGCTATCGCTGGCATCGACCTCCTGCTGGCGTCAGAAAGCGCAGGCCCGCGCGTTTACACCCCCTCCGACGCGGCCTCGGCCCCCTGTGCCGGATGAGCAAGATACCCTTCCCACGCCGCCGCAGATCTCCGCCAATACAACTTCTTTTGCTCCTCCCGATTTGCCGGAGATCACGCCAGAGATGCCGGATGCGCCCAAGCGCGTGGCGCGTCGTCCCGTGCAGGTGACGCCTCCCAAGCCGCCCACGGCGGGGCCGCAGGCGCCGGAATCACCCGCGCCGCCGAGGCTCGCACAGATGTTCACGCCTGAAGAGCAGCGGGAAAATACGCATATTTTAGATGAGTGCCTGGAACGCGTGAATCGCGCGCTGGCGCATGTGGAGGGAAGGAATCTGACACCCGAGCAGAAGGAAATTGCGGAGAGGATTAGGACATTCCGGAAACAAGCAGAGCAGGCGCGGGAGCAAGATCTTCTGACCGCAGTCAGCTTAGCGAAGCGTGCAGATCTCCTCGCTAAAGATCTTCTCGAGCGCCTGCCCTGAAAGGCCGCCGGGTCGGAGGGGCCGGCGACCTAACTCACAACAGCCTCGACGCTACTGATCGGCGCCGGCTTTGGCTGTCATATTCTTTGAAGCGCTCGCTGCTTCCGGCACGAAGAGGCGAACCTCAACGCGGCGGTTCAACTTGCGGCCTTCCCGAGTCTTATCGTCCGCCACGGGCTGCGCATAACCGGAGCCGAGCAACGAAATGCTGCGAACGGGAATCTTGTATTCATTCGCCAGGTAGCGCGCCACTTCCTGCGCCCTCTGCTGGCTTAAACGCTCATTAATGGAGGTTGAACCGGTCTTGTCAGTGAAACCCTGCACTTCGATCACATAGCGATCGAGGCCGTCGGCCGACTTCGCCAGTTCTTCGAGCTGTGCCTTCGCGTCATCGGTCAGAGTCGCCTGATTGACATGGAAGAGGACCGTCTCGGCTTTCAGGACCTGGAACTTGTTCATCGCGTCCACCGTGCGGGCAAGCTGCGTGTTGGCATCGAGCCCCTGCTGAGCCAAGCTCTTCGCGCCATCCGCGGCTTTCCATGCGCCATCGGCCTTCTGATCGGCCTTGGCAGCGGCGTCGTTGGCTGCGACCGCCTTGGCGTCGGTGTCCTTCAATTGCTCGCGGGTCCGGGACAGGCCTTTATCCAGTTCATCGATGCTCTTGCTATGATCCCCGAGTTCTTTATCTTGTGCGCTGTCCTTGTTTTCCACACTTGTCACGCGAGCATCGATCGGTGCGACGGTTTGCGCTACGTATTTCTTGGTCGCACATCCCGTGATCCCCAGGCTTATAGCGGCAATCGCGGCAATTTTGGTCGTCATCATCATAAAATAACCTCCCTTTCCCTTTCTATTTAGAACCGAACTCCCGGGCCGGCGAATGTCGCCAGACCCGGGATTCGGCACCCGCGGGAGCAACCACGGGAACCTTTAAACCGAGTGTTTGCCGTCATTTTTACGGCTACCCGGTAATTTTTACCTGGCCAAAACCGGGAGGATTTTCCGATCCCTCGGGTACTCCCTTGATTCTGTAGCGATCCAGGATTCACTGCGCGGACTACTAGCAAGTACTTGACCAAATGATCCCGATATAATGAAAATATTGTGCCCTTCCCTCTCCACCGCAAACGCCGTCTGCGCGTCTCCGAACCGATGCGCCGCCTGGTCCGCGAGACTCACCTGGAGCCTTCGCAGTTCGTTTTACCTCTCTTCACGTGTCCCGGCGAAGGAATTCGGCGGGAAATCAGTTCCATGCCGGGCAACTTCCAGCTCTCGATCGACGAACTGGTGAAGGAATGCGAGGCGACGCGCGCGCTGGGCGTGGGCGGAGTAATTCTGTTCGGCATCCCCGATACGAAGGACGAACACGCGTCGGGCGCCTACGACGAAAATGGGATCGTGCAGCGCGCCGTCCGCGCGGTGAAAAGCGCCGTGCCGGAGCTGCTGATCATCACCGACGTCTGCAATTGCGAATATACTAGCCACGGCCATTGCGGAAAGGTAGTGAATGGCGAAGTCGACAATGACGCAACCCTGGCGTGGCTGGCCGAAGCGGCCGTTTCACACGCGCGCGCCGGCGCCGATATCGTCGCGCCATCCGACATGATGGATGGGCGCGTCGCCGCGATCCGCCATTCGCTTGACGCGTATGGATTCATCAATACAGCGATTCTTGCCTACGCGGCCAAGTTCGCCTCTGTCTTTTACGGGCCATTTCGCGAAGCCGCGGAATCCACGCCACAGTTCGGGGACCGCCGCAGCTATCAGATGGACCCTTCGAACGGCCGCGAAGCGATGCATGAAATGGAGCTCGACCTCGAAGAGGGAGCGGACATGCTGATGGTGAAGCCGGCCATGCCGTATCTCGATCTGATTCGCATGGCCCGCGACCGTTTCCCAGTCCCGATTGGCGCTTATCAGGTGTCGGGCGAATTCAGCATGATCGTGGCCGCCGCGCGCAACGGATGGCTCGATCTGGACCGGGCCATGATGGAGTCGCTCACCTCGATCCGCCGCGCGGGAGCAGACATGATCCTGACGTATTTCGCCAAAGACGCCGCGCGTTTACTCGCGTGACCGGCTCTAAGCTCGAACGCTGGATCGGTATCGTCGCGGTGCTCAACATCGCGGCAATCGCCATTCTGTGGGGACGACCCTCGTTTTCAAATGCTTCCCGTGCGGTGCGCGGCGTTACGAATCCGGTGCTGGCAATCGAAGTCGCCCGCAATGTCGCTGAAATCGATGCGATTTTGAGCGATGCTCCCAGTCCCGACCGCGAAGTGATGCGAATTAAGGAATACACCGGCTTCGCATTCCTCGGCTGCTATGCGGGTCTCTTTGTACTGCTGAGCATGACACTTAAGCGGCGGGAGATCGCGATTACCGGCGTGCTCGCCGCCATCTGCGGCGCGATCGCGAACTTCACTATCCTGCGCCTCATCGACGTCGATCTGAATCACACCACGCAAGGCATGATCGATGCCATTCGTTATCCGAGCCTGCTTAGTTGGGCGCTGGCTTCGATCTCGCTCGGCGTGCTTGCCATTCTGCTGCTGCGCACGCCGCGCAAGGCCCTCCGAATCGTAGGTGCGTTGGCGCTTCTCGTCGCGCTGCTCGGCCTCCTAGGACTTGCCGACAACCGGATTCTGGCTTGGTCGGGGCTTTTTACGCTTGGCTGGTTTCTTGGGCTGGCTATTTTGTACTTCCGCCCCGACCCCTTGTGGCGAACGAACCGCCGCGCCTGACCCGATGGGAATCAGCGCTTCCGACGTAAAGGCGTCGGGTCCGGCGATTTCGAGGAAATTGTCCCCCGCCGTGAGTCCCGTGGGAACCGTGAAATTGATCTGATAGAGCCCGGGGAAGGTCGAGAGACCGGAATAACTCGGGGTGATCTGTGCGGAGCCACCGATATAGACGACGATCTGATTGGTCGTGATGTTCTGGTTGCCCGGAATTCCATCACCGATCTCCGGATACACCGCGCCCAATCCGGTGACGTATACGGAAACGACGTCGCCCGGTTCAGCCGGATTATCCTCCGTAATGATCGAAGGCGGATCGCCAGCGGCATCGTAACGCAGCGCCGCCGCGTCGGTGATCCCGTTTGGCACTGGATAAGTGGGTGCGCCCGGCGTGGTTAGATTTACAAACTCCGAAACGATGTTGGAGACAGCGCCGTTGTTCTTCACCTCGAAAGTAGCGATGCCGTTGGTAAACTCGCTGACGCCATAGGGAACCACCGCCGCGATCTGTCCAGGGCTCACGTAATAAAGCGGAGCCGGTTGCCCGTCGATCAGCACCTCTGTGCCGCTCAGGATCGTGGGCAGTTGGCTCGACACTTCAGCCGACGTCGCCGACGTGGAGGCCGAAGCAAGATTCGATCCAAAGAGCGTAATGATCTCGCCAGGCGATACACCAGAGGTAAACGGAGCATAGCTTCCGTAATTCACCACGCCCGTCGGATTCAGATAAACGCCCGGCCCGCTGAAACTAGGCGCCGCCAACGCCACATCGATCCCCAGAAAGGGAGGCACGCCGACGCCGATCCGCACGGTTCCGCCATCTCCCACGGTATAAGTCTCGGTAGGATCTGTGCTGGGATTCGTATCCGTTGAAATCGAGCTATAGGAGGCGCCGACGCAGACCGAGGAAAACAACCGCTGATGCTTGATATCCGTGGTGCTCGCCACGTCGAAGGCGCCATAGTAGGAAACCAGATCGTAACCGGAGCAAGAGCCCCCCGACGCGTCGCTGTAAACCCCGGCGTTGTACCAGATTCCGTTGCTCAGAGTGCTACCGGAGGTGTTCTTCACCCCGACCATAAAGTCGGCCTGGTCCGGCGATCCGCCGAACACAAAATTGCCATCCGGCGAGAAGTACAGATACTCCTGTCCAGCCACCAGCGTGGCTGCCGAGGAGGTCGGGAAGTTCAGGACCACTGCGCCGTTGGCAACCGTGTACTTCAAGCTGGAGGACGCTTGTCCCGTCCCCTGAGTGCCGTTTCCGGCGTAGTAGCCGGTAATATTGCCCTGATTGGCCGTCCCGCTGCCATTCGGGGTCAGGGTGAATTGCGCGCCCTCGAAAAACGCGGCATCGGAAACACCCTCCTCCTCAGACTGCTCCAGATCGAGCGGATAATTCATGTACGCCATGGTGTACGTGCCGGAAAAATTGGAAGCTGTCGGCGTGGGCGATGGGACCTGACCCGCTATAAATAGGTTGTTAAAGCCGGTGGATTCCGTGGAACTGCCGATAAAGATTCCGTTCGCCACCATTCCACGAACCTGGACGCCGCTCTGAAGAGGGTCTTCGAGAAACCCGAAGCCGCCGGCGCCGATCGAGTAAGTCCCGGTTTGCGACACCGATTCCAGTTCTTCCTCGCCGACATCGACAAGAGTTGCCGTAATGTTATAGCTTCCGGTTCCGCTGAAGGTGATCGTCCCGTAGAGAGCGGCCACATCTGAAGGCTGATCCTCCTCCTGGTCGATGGACCAGACCGCCTCGCGGAAATAATAGGTCCCATTCAGCATCCCGTTTCCGGTGGTATCCCAGGTTGGAGCCTGCGCAAAAATCTGACAACCCGTGACAACGGCAAGAAGAAAACCAGCACGTGCAAGTCTCATAATTCTGTGTGTAAGATGCATCCCATCGTAGGAACGTTCCTTTGAATTGGGAGGTTTACAACAGACCGCACGGGACTGTTAGAATTAAGTAACGATAATGCGTGCGCGCCCGTAGCTCAGCCTGGATAGAGCGTTTGCCTCCGAAGCAAAAGGTCACAAGTTCGAATCTTGTCGGGCGCACCAACTGTTATTTTTCTCTTCCTCAATTTCCGCGCCCTGAAATCAATGAAAGTCAGGGACATTATCAAGCAGGTCGAGAAAGACGGATGGGTCCTGGATCGCACGCGTGGAGATCATCGGCAATACGTTCATCGGGAAAAACGGGGACTCGTCACAATCCCGGGACATCCCAGCGACGACGTGCCGGCCGGAACGCTAAAATCGATATTGACACAGGCGGGCTTAAAGAAATGAAATATGCAGTCATTTTCGAGAAGGCTGAGCACAATTGGGCAGCCTATGTTCCAGACCTTCCAGGGTGTGTGACCACCGGCAAGACCCTGGAGGACACCCGCCGGCTCATCGCGGAGGCTATCGCGTTCCACCTCGATGGCCTCAGACGGCACGGATATTCAGTGCCGGAGCCTTCGACGCGCGCCGAAGAAATCGAAGCCGTGGCGGCACTTTGAAGCGCTAATTCTTCTGCGCGCGATATTCAATCGACGGCCACTTGTCCGCGAACTCCTTCGCATGGACGTCGCAGACCTGTCCCGGATTTGAGCTCTGTGTGCTGTGCTCCCCATAATACATGTAGTCCGTCTCCCACAGCGCGGTCTTCTTGCAGTGGTCGCACAAATTCTTGTCATTGGCGTGGATCGCGGCCATCCGGTGCCCGTAAGATTCTTTCATAAATAAATAAACCCCACCCCTAGAGTTACATAATTGAAGCTATGAACGTAATCCTGTTCGGAGCCTCAGGCATGGTCGGCCAAGGTGCTCTGCGCGAATGCCTGCTCGATCCGGGCGTCGAAAAAGTCCTCTCCATCGGCCGCAGCGCCTCCGGGCAGCAGCACGCGAAACTCCGCCAGATCGTGCACCCGGACATTTCGAAGCTCTCCGCAATCGAAGATCAACTGCGCGGCTACGACGCCTGCTTCTTCTGTCTCGGCGTCACCTCCGTCGGCATGAGCGAGTCCGATTACCGGCACATCACTTACGATTACGCCGTCGGCGCCGCCGAAACACTGGTCCGCCTCAACCCCGCTATGGCGTTCGTTTACGTATCGGGCGCCGGCACCGATAGTACGGAGCACGGTCGCACCATGTGGGCTCGCGTGAAAGGTCAAACCGAAAACGCTCTGCTCCGCCTGCCGTTCAAAGCGGCTTACATGTTCCGACCGGCCTTCATCCAGCCGATCCACGGCATCCAGTCGAAAACGGGGCTCTACCGCACCCTGTATACGCTGCTGAATCCGTTCACGCCACTCCTGATGAAACTTTCTCCGAAATACGTCACGACCACTGAGGTGCTGGGCCGCGCGATGATCAAAGTTGCCCGCCAAGGCGCTCCCAAGCGCGTGCTCGAAAGTCAGGACATCAATTCCCTGTGACCCTCCAACAACAATTCGGACCTATCGATATTTATCTGTTCGACCAGCTCCTGCGCGGCCGCATCGCGCGTGGCATGCGAATCGTAGACGCCGGATGCGGCTTCGGCCGGAACCTCGTTTATCTTCTCAACGAGGGCTATGAAGTTTATGGAGTCGATCAGGACCCGCAAGCGATCGCGTCTCTTCCAGCCGGCAATTTCCGTGTCGAGAGCGTCGAAAAAATGTCGTTTCCAGACGCCTTTGCCGACGTCGTGATCAGCAGCGCCGTGCTCCATTTCGCCCGCGACGACCATCAGTTCCGCGCCATGCTGGACAATATGTGGCGAGTCCTCAAACCCGGCGGCCTGCTGTTCGCCCGCTTGGCCTCGTCAATTGGAATCGAAAACCAGATCACGAATATCGCCGGACGCCGGTTCCTGCTGCCGGACGGGTCGGAACGCTACCTGGTCGACGAAGCGCTTCTTTGCGACCTGACCCAACTGCTCGGCGGCCGGCTGCTGGACCCTCTAAAAACCACGGTGGTCCAGAACCAGCGCGCGATGACGACGTGGGTCGTCCGCAAGAACTCCCGATAGAAACGTTGTCGCTCACTAATTCGGCTGAGACATTCACGCCCGTGTGATGCATGAGAAACAATGCGCGGGCGCCTCCGGCGAACCCTAAAATCATCGACTGAAAAAACGCACAGTCATCCGAAAATCAAATAAAAACCAAAGGAACCCTATGGAATATTGCATGTTTTTCAATTCCATATCCTGCCTCTTGGTACGGCACCCCTGGGTGCAACTTATCTATGCAGTTTATAAAGTCTTGACGGCCCTCGTTGAGCTCCTGCTTGCTGTAAAGGAGTTTTCAGAACCGAGGCCGTCCCTATGAGGAAAATCGAAGAAATGATCCTCATCGTGATCCTATCTCTCCTCGCGGCGCTTCACGGCACGCAGTTTGTGCTGGTCGCGTTTAACGAGGTCTTGATAGCTCTGATCCACCTGCTGCCTACACTGAAGGAGCTCGTCGAACTGCTCCGGACGCTGCTGTAGCGCAGCCCCTTGGCCTACCGTGTTCGCTCACGGTAGGCCTCACGTTTTACGGAATCCTCGACTCCCGCGACACCTGCCCGTTCAGCCCTTCATCGAGCGAAACGTGATTCACTTCGAGCGCTTCGCCCAGCGCCTTATCCAGATTGACGCGCGCATGTACATAAGCCGACAGCCCGGAGGTCAGCGTAGTCTGCGCCGTCACCACCGCTCGCTGCGCGATAATCACCGCGCTGGTGGTCCCCGTGCCGTACTGGAACCGGTTCTTCTCGGCTTCGAGCAATTGCTCCTGTAGCTTTAGCGCTTCCGAAGCCACCACATAGCGGGAGCGCGCCTGCCGCAACGCCAGCATTTCATTCGAAATCTCCACTAAAATCGCGTTCCTGTCCCGCTGGCTGCTGACGTCGCCTTGCTTAAGCTGTAACTGCTCCACGCCATAATCGCCCTGCGACACGCGGTTTCCAAGCGGAGCCTGAAAGTAGAAGCCTCCGTATTCCGTCGGGAAATCGTTGCGAAAGATCTGCCCCAGCGCCTTCCCGTAGCCTCCATTAAAGAACGGACTAGTCGGTTCCCCAGGCACCACTTGAGGTGTACCGGCCGCGCCGCTGTCTTTGTACCGGAAGTACCCCACTCCAGTCGGCTGTAGTGAATCCGCCGTGCCGATGCTCGAAATTTCCGAGTTCTGATCTTTGACCTTCGCAATCGCCATGTCCGGCCGTTTCGCCATTGCCGTGGCCAACAGTTCGCGCAGAGTGGGCAGAGCCACTTCATCTGGCACCGGAATCCCGTCCAGCGTCACCACCTCCGCCGCTTCCACATCGGGATCCGGAATGCGCGTCAGTTGGTCTTTGAGAGTCGCTTCCCGTTCCCGAACCGTAGCCGTCGCGATGCTGACGTCCTGTTTGCGCGCCTCCAGCTCGGCCGCCGCGCGCGGCAGCTCTACCGGAGCCAGCGTGCCAAGGTCGATCTGGCCCTTCGTATCGGAATAGAACTTCTGTGCGATTTCGATCGATTGCTGGCTCAATTTCAGCGAATCTCCGGCGCTCACCAGATCCCAATACTGTATAGCCACGCTCGTCACCAGATTCTCCAATTGCGACCGGAAAACATCGCGGGCGGAGATCTTATTGTTCAATGCGACCTTAATCTGGCGCGTGTTGACCGCCATACCGCGTTGTTGAAATAACGGGATTTGCGCGTACAGAGACATGTACGGCCCCACCGCGGGATTGTAGTTGTCGGTGGGCGCATTTTCACCCAGGGACTGTTCGTAGCTCTTGTACTGGATCAGACCGCCGGTAGGCAGCCCTTGGGTGAGCGTGCTGCTGTACGTGCGCGCATTATCCACCAGCGACGAAACTCCGCTGACCACCAGATTCGACTGGGGAAACGTAATGTGCGAAAAGGTCGACGTATTTTGCGCCACCGGATCCAAAGCCTGCGCCGTGGTGCCGATCTGGGTGACGGTCACGCCGCCATTCCCGCCGCTGCTATTGCTGCTCGCTCCGCCCGCGCTGATTCCAGCGCTGGAGGCCGTTCCCAGCACGCCGAGACCGGCATCCGATGCGGCCACCAGCGATTGCGCGCTCGGTGCTCCGCGCGGCGCACCGCCTGCCTGCGCACGTTCCACCGCCCACTCCGCCGTCAGCGGTTGCGTCCGCGCCACCTGTAGATTGAGGTCGTTCTCAATCGCCAGCGCGATCGCATCCTGTAGCGTTAGATAAAGCTTGCCTCCCCGCATCAGGCTATGAATGCGCTGGGAGTTCGTCATCCGCTCCGGAGAAATCATCGGCGGCTTATACGACCGCCACCCGATCGGACCCGTGGGCCTGCTCACCACCGGCGGCTGCGCCTGCACCAGCGCGCACGCACAAGTCCACGCCAGCAGTTGCCGTAGGAATTTTCGGGTCTTCATTTCTTCTCTCCCGGAAGCGTTGCAGGCAGGACCGATTCTCTCGTCACCCGTCCCGAAACCGCCTCGTCCATCGAGACATCATTGACCGAGAGCGTCCTGCCCAGCGACTGATCGAAGCTGATTCTGGCGTGCGTATAATTCGCCATCGCCTGCGCCTCCAGCGTCTGATCGTTCACCAGATCCTTCTGCGCCTGGATCACTGTGGTCACGTCCGTGCCTGTCGCGCCGTATTTGAACTTATCCTGCTCCGCCTTCAAACTCTGCTCCGCCAGAACGCGGGTGGCCACCGCTGTTTCATAGCGCGACCGCGCCTGCTGCAATCCGATCAGCGCGTTTCTGACGTCCACCCGAATCTGATTGACCAGACGCTGAAGCTGAAGCTCGCTCCGCCGCAGCGTCAATTGGTCCATCGCGTAATCCGCCTGCGCCTGCCTGTTGCGAAGAGGAATACTCAACGAAAATCCCGCCGAGTAGTTGGGGAAATTCCGCCGCGCTTCCTGGGCCAGCAAATTCCCATAGCCGCCGATGAAGTTCCCACTGGACGGGCCGCAGCAGTTGTTATACAGCGGATTCACCGCTCCCGTTAATCCCTGGTTGTTGGTATCGGCGAACGCGCTCAAGGTCGGCAGCAGATTGTTTTTTGTGCCGGATACGTTGATCTTGCTACTCTCCAGATTCAGCCTTGTCTGAGCGATCTCCGGCCGGTTCGCCAGCGCCTCCGCCATCAGCTCCGCCGTCGGTTTCAGATCGTCCGTCTTGGGAATCGCAAAACTGTCGAGCGGAATAATGTGAACCTGGTCCAGCCACACGCTCTCCACTCCGTTCCGGCTCAACGCATTTTTCAATACCGTCTCCTGCTGCGCCAGGTTGGTTTCTGAAATCAGCAAATCTTCCTTCCGCGCCGAAACTTCAGCGGCCGCCCGTGTCACCTCGATCGGCGGCAGCGTTCCCAGTTTCACCTGCTCCTGATTGTCGTCGTACAACTGTTGCGCGAGCGCGAGGCCTTGTTGCTTAATGCGCAGATCTTCATTGAAACTCACCAGGTCCCAATACAGATTTAGCACTGCGGAGATGGTCGTGATCACCTGTAGCTTCACCGTCAGATCCATCACCTTCATGTTGTTCTTCGCCACCCGGATATTGCGATTGTTCACCGCCCTCCCGAACCCCTGTAACAGCGGCTGCGAGATGTTGATATCGATCGTACCCACCGTCGATGGATTCAGCGAATAATCCGGACTGTTCAGATTGGTGCGTGTGCTGGTGAAATAGCTCTGAATCGAGGTTCCGGTAAGGAACTGCTGCGAATAGGAAAAGTACAACAGCGTCTGATCCTGCGTGAACGCCGTGGTCCCCAACGCCACCAGGTTGGTCTCCGGCGTCGTATAGTGCCCTATTTGGACCTGCGCGGTGATGACCGGATCCAGGCTTGGAGGATTAGGCCCATACCCCACCACGAATCCCGCCGTCCCACCCACGCCCGCGCCCGTCGCCAAGCCGCTGCCGTTACTGCTCACGCCGGTGGTGCTGACACTCGTCGGCCCCGCAATGATATCGGTATTGATATCGCTTCTGAGAAGCCCTCCTCCGGCGGCGCGCCGCAGCACTTCGTTAGCCATGAACGGCCCGTAGCGCTGAATCGCAATATCCAGGTTGTTCTCGAGCGTCAACGCGATCACATCGCGCACCGACAAATATAAATTTCCGCCCCTTACCAGCGATTCCAGCCGTGGCGTATTCGTCAAATTCGCCGGCGAGAAAACCCTCCGCTCTATATGGAACGGCCTGAGAATCGGCCCCACGATCGGCACCGGCTTCGGCATCGTAATGGTGAGTTCCGACGATTGCGCCGACGCACTGAAGCCGAGCAGCAGCAATGAGAAAACAGTTCGAAAGCAATTCATTTGTTTAGGTAAACGTCTCTTGAATATTACGAACAGAGTGCAATTCCTGTTCCACTCCATTCTTGTTGCAATGGTTAAGTCCAGAAACCGGATGGTGTCCGATTTTGCTACAGACTGTCCGCTTGTGGGGATTATCGCCCCGTAAACCGCGGCGCTCTCTTCTCCGCGAAATGAGCCACGCCTTCTTTGAAATCCTCAGACCGCAAGCTCTCCAGAATCTCAATTTCCGCACTGGCCGCAGCCTCTTCCAGCGTTTCGAGCAGCCCGTGATAAACCTGTCTCTTGATCACCGCCATCGATCGTGGCGATACCGATTTCACCAGCTCCCGTGCATACGCGCGCACGCTCTCTATGAACTCCGCCGCCGGAAACACCCGGTTCACCAGTCCCATTTCGCGGGCCTCCGCCGCATCCACAATGCGCGCCGATAGCAATAAATCCAGCGCATTCGCCGGACCAATCAACCGCGGCAGGATCCACGCCACTCCATACTCCGCAATCAACCCCCGCCGCGCAAACGCCGTCCCGAACTTCGCCTCGGACGACGCAAATCGCAAATCGCAATACAGCGTCAGAATGAACCCCAGCCCCACCGCATGACCATTAATCGCCGCGATCACCGGCTTCTTGATCGATGGAAAATACGAATACGTGCCCAGATAATCCGGCCGCTCGTTTTCCCCGAATCGGGATTGCCTCTGATGTCCCAAAACCTGTGCCGCCGCGCCCGTATGACCGCCGGACGCCAGTTCGTTGAGCAGCGACATGTCCGCACCCGCGCAAAACCCACGACCGGCGCCCGTCAGAATGATCACTCGAACATTCTCGTCGCTCTCCGCCGCTTCCATCGCCGCCCGAACCTCGATCCCCATCTGGCCGGTCCACGCATTCAGCTTATCCGGACGATTCAGCGTCAAAGTCGCGATCCCCTCCGCGACCTCGTAAATCAAATCACTTGGCATTTTTCCCCTCGTGATACTCCATCTCCGTATTCACTTCCCACAGGCCGTTTTTATCCGTCTTGCCCGCGATAATATCGTCCACCGCCATCATCGCCGTCAGCATCGAATGGTCCTGATTATTATAGCGATGCATCCCATTGCGCCCCACCAGGAACAGATTTTCGTACCGGTCCACATGCGCCCGAATCTCCGGGAACCGGTCATAAGTGCCGAAATACGCTGGATAAGTCTTCTCCATCCGCAGCACCGTCGCATCCAGCACTTCCCCCGCGTCAATGATTCCGATTCGGCTCAATTCCTCCGTCGCCAGCGCCACCATGCGCTCATCGGATAGCTTCCAGATCTCATCCGAATCGTTGCAAAAATACTCCAGCCCCAGCCACACATTCGCCTGATCCGCCACCAAGAACGGACTCCAATTATTGAATATCTGGAGCCGTCCGAGCTGCACATCCGGCTCCTGAATATAGATCCAGTTATCGCGGATCAACTGCTTACCCTGCGGCGTCTCTTCATGGATTTTCAACGATCGCAGCAGCAGCCCCACCGTCATAAAGTCCCTATAAACCAGCCCGTCCGACACCTCCAGAACATTCTTCGGAGGCGCCACATCGAACGCCCGCAAAATCTCCTTGATCGGCGCGGTGGAGAAAAAATAGTCTCCCTCGAAAGTCCCCCGCGAAGTTTCAAGCGCCTTTACCCTCCAGCCATCCGTAATCAGCCGCTCCGCCTTGCAGCCCGTGATAATCTCGCCACCGAGTTCGACAACCCGCCGCGCGCACTCCTCCCACATCTGCCCCGGACCAAATTTGGGATACATAAACTGCTCGATCAGCGAGGTCTCGGTGCCCTTCTGCGCAAGATCGCCCCCGCCGCTCTTGAACACCTTCTTCACCGCATGCAGCAGCGTCGACCACACCGATAGCCCCTTGATCCTCTGCGCGCCCCACTCCGCGCTGATCTTGTCGCATGGCACGCCCCACACCTTTTCGGTATACGACTTGAAAAACGTCCCATACAATTCCCGCCCGAAGCGGTTAATGAAGAACTGCTCCAGCGTCTGCTCATTTTTGAGCGGAAACACCGCGCTCTGCATGTAGCTCACCCCGATTTTGAAAGTGCGCCACAACCCCAGCTTGATCAGCGTGTCCTTGCTCAATGAAATCGGGTAATCGAAAAACCGCCGCAAATAATAAATGCGCGATTTGCGAGCCCGCAGCAGCATCACGCCGTCGCCATTACTGGAAGCGGTCGAAGGCGTCACGGACGTTTCCATCCCGTGATATTTGATCGCCGCCGGACCCTCCGCCGACCCCTCCAGCGGCAGCATTTTCAACCACCACTCCATCACCCGGTCGGACTTCGAAAAGAACCGGTGCCCCCCGATATCGATCCGATTGCCTTTGTAGTTCACAGTGCGGGAAATCCCGCCCATGCACTCGCTTTTTTCAAGAACAATCGGTTTAATTTGCGTCCGCGTCAACAACTCGTAAGCCGCCGTCAATCCCGCCGGACCCGCGCCAATAATAATAGCCTTCTGCAAGGATGTCTCTCACGTTAACAGATCGGCATGCGCCCATATTCCCATTACAGATGCGCCCAATTGCCGCTCCGATAGCAAATGAAAACCATCGTCCGTCGTGGGGCAGGTTGCCAACCTGCGGACCGATTGTGAATCGGTCCATCCGGGCGAGAGGCCGGACACCTTGTGGGGCGGCGCCATGCGCTGCCAGCGATAGATCTCTACCGAGCCGTGACCACAGGGAGCGGAATCTCCGTAGAAATTCCGAGAATCGCGACACCTCAACTCCCCGCCAATCAGCCACATCCCGTTTCCACCCGCCCAGCCCAAACTCCCCCCGCTGCTATATAAAGGCATGGCAACACCATCAAGAATCGAAACTAACAGAGCAAACGCGCAGCATTCTACCGGACCCAAAACCGAGGCCGGCAAAAAGCAATCGTCCATGAACGCCCTTCGCCACGGCCTAACCGGCCAAGTCGTAGTCATGCCGACCGAGGACCTCCAGGCCTATCAGGCCCATCTGAAATCCTTCACCGACGAATACTATCCCAAAGGCGCAACCGAATCTCATCTAGTCCAAGCCCTCGCCGACACTTCCTGGCGCCTCAACCGAGTCGCCGCACTGGAAACCAATCTCCTCAGCCTCGCCGCCACCGGCGACCCTCTCATCGACGCCATGGGAATCGCCGCGTCGCTCGAAAGCCAGTCGAAAGCATTGGCCAACCTGAGCATGCACAGCCAGCGCCTCTCCCGCCAATTTGAAAGGACCGTCATCCAGCTCCGCAACCTCCAGGAAATCCGGCAGGCCAAGGAAAAGCATGAGTTAAACCACCTCCTCGATATCATCGAAATGGTTGAATCCCAAGGACAAACCTACGATCCATCGGAGCATGGCTTCGTTTTTTCAGAACCACAAATCGAGTCAGCCATCCGCCTCCGCACCCGCGAACGCCTGGCAGAAGAAGCCTACGAACACAACCTGGAATCCGCCGCCTAGGGTGGGGCCGCCCTTTCAGGCGGCTCTTATTCCGGTATCATAATCCAATGCCCCGTCTGCCAATCGCAATTCTCGTAGCAACGTTCCTCCCATTGACTGCCGCCATCAACGACCCCGTCCGTGTCGAGCAAGGCCAAATCTCCGGCGTTCCCGGCTCCGATCCGGACGTTCGCGTGTATAAAGGAGTCCCTTTCGCCGCGCCTCCCGTCGGCGATTTACGCTGGCGCGCGCCGAAGCCTGCCGCGGATTGGTCCGGCATCCGTAAAGCCGATCAATTCTCCGCCACTTGCATGCAGACGCCGTATCCGGAAGGGTCGCTCTATCGCTCCGAACCGCAGCCGGTCAGCGAGGATTGCCTCTATCTCAACATCTGGACCGCCGCGAAATCGGCTTCGGATAAACGGCCCGTCATGGTCTGGATTCACGGCGGCGCCTTCACCCGCGGCTCCGGCTCCACGCCGGTCTATAACGGCGAAATGCTCGCGAAAAAGGGCGTGGTGCTGGTCACCATCAATTACCGCCTCGGCGTCTTCGGCTTCTTCGCGCATCCCGATCTCACCGCCGAATCCGAGCATCATAGTTCCGGCAACTACGGCATTCTCGACGAAGTCGCCGCGCTGCAATGGGTGCAAAAGAACATCGCGAAGTTCGGAGGCGATCCCAAACGCGTCACCATTTTCGGCGAGTCGGCCGGTTCGTGGGCCGTCAATGTTCTGGTCGCGTCGCCGCTGACCAAAGGTTTGTTCCAGCGCGCCATCGGCGAAAGCGGTGCCAATTTCAACGTCATGACCAAGCTTGCCGACCTCGAAAAATCCGGCGCGCGCGCAGGCTCTTCCATTCAGGAGCTGCGCGCGAAATCGGCTGAAGACGCCATGAAAATCGCCGGTGGTTCGGTCAATGTCGACGGCTGGCTGCTGCCGACCGATGTCATGACCATCTTTGAAAAAGGCCAGCAGAACAACGTGCCGGTCTTGATCGGATCGAATGCCGATGAAGGCACGGCTTTCATGCCGGCGAAAATCACCGTCGCCGGATTGCAAGCGACGGCGAAACAGCGCTTCGGGGCCAATGCGGATAGCTTCCTCAAAATCTACCCCGCCACTTCCGATGAGGAGGCATGGAAAGCGTCGGCCAACTTCATGCGCGATTCCACTTTCGGCGTGCAAATGCGCACTTGGGCCCGCATGCAGATGAAGACCGGCAAGTCTCCCGCCTATCTTTATTACTTCAGCCACATACCACCTGGCGCGGAGCACTATGGCGCCTACCACGCCTCTGAAATCGCCTATGTTTTCGGCACCGGACGCAACTGGCAGGATGCCGACCGCCAGTTGAGCGAAACCATGTCTTCCTATTGGGTGAATTTCGCCACCACCGGGAACCCGAACGGGAAAGGACTTCCGGTCTGGCCGGTTTATGATGAAAAGAAAGACCTTGCGCTCGGCCTCGGCGATCCGATCGAGCCTATCCCGGTTCCCAACAAGCCGGCGCTCGATCTCCTGAGTGGGTCAAAATGACCCGGCTTCGTGTCCATTTCTCCTTGACACCGGACCGTAACTTCCGCTATAGTGAGGATTCGTTAATTTTAGTTACTGCGCGTAGTATTCTCCGGCCTACGACCCTCAATTTTGGGTTTGAGTCGAAAAATCTAGGAGATAGATGAAGCAGCACTATTTCGTGGTCGTCCTGGCACATTCTTTACATGGACGATTGCGTAGAATTCACATTCCGCATCAGGCTTTATACTTGGTTGTAGCGTTAGCCTTGTTCGGCACGTTTTCCCTGTTTGGAGCAGTTTCCAGTTACCTTCGCATGACCTGGAAGGTTTCCAATTACAACTCCCTTCGTACCGAAGTCGATACGCTCCGCAATAAGTATCAGGTGCTGCAACGGGATAACGATCAGAAGCAGGAGCAATTGGCGTCGCTCCAGTTGATGGCGAGCGAAGTCAGCGTCGCACTCGGCTTGAAACGCAAGCTCGAAGGCAACGACGATATCGCCGATGAAGGCCCGCTGGTTCCCTCCTTTAAAGAATCCATCGAAGAATATAACTTCCTGAAATCAGCCAGTTTTTCCCACTTGCATCATGAATATGCGCGCACCTGGCTGAAGAACAACATCCCGACCTTATGGCCGGTCAACGGAGTTCTGCTGAGCCGTTTTGGCGAGCGCACGGATCCGTTTTCAGGGGAAGGTGCCATCCACGCCGGTGTTGACATCTCCGCTCCCACCGGAACAGCCGTCCATGCGGCGGCCGATGGGATTGTGGCGCGGGCGGAATATTATGGCGGATACGGAAAGCTGGTCGTGATCGACCATGGCAATGGCATGAGCACCCGGTATGGGCACCTTTCGCGCTTCGATGTCGTTCCCGGACAGGAAGTCCGGCGCGGAGATGTGATTGCGTTTTCGGGCGCCACCGGCCGTGTGACGTCGCCTCATTTGCACTATGAGGTGCGCATGGGCGGGACTGCGGTGAACCCGCATCCGTACTTGACGCGATCGGCGATGATTCAAGGTCACGCTGATTTGCCATTTTAGCCACAATTTATGCGCCTGCTCCCTCGTCTGCTGCTTGCTTCCGCCGGCATCTTCATGCTCACCGCGGCGTATTACCGAATCAATTCTCCCAGCGTGATGTCCGACGCGGCGAAAGCGTTCCTTGCTTCGCTGCCTCCGGATCTGAAGGCTCGCGCGACTTTTTCGTTCGCCGATGAGGAGCGCTACAACTGGCACTTCATTCCGCGGGTGCGCAAAGGAGTCGCGTTTCGCGAAATGGCGCCGGGTCCAAGACAGCTGGCGCACGCGCTGCTGGCCGCCGGGTTGAGTCAGCAAGGAGTGATCAAGGCCGATACGGTGATGAGCCTCGATCAGGTGTTGAAAGAGATCGAAGTAAATCCGACCAACGAGCGCGATCCGGAGAAATATTATTTCAGCATTTTCGGGGAGCCTTCGGAAACCGGCACCTGGGGCTACCGGGTGGAAGGCCACCATCTGTCTCTGAATTTCACCATCGTAAATGGGCACGTGGCGTCGACGCCGAGCTTTTTCGGCGCGAATCCGGCCGAAGTGCGCGGGACGTCCCGCAACGGGCTGCGGACGCTGCGGCGCGAAGAGGACCTGGGGCGCGATCTGGTGAAGGGCCTGACGGACGCGCAGCGGACCATCGCCATTGTCGATAAGGAAGCGTACAAAGACATCATCACGATGGCTTCGCGCAAGGCGGCGATCGAAGGAAAACCGAGCGGGCTTCCGTTCGCCAAGCTGACGGCGAAGCAGCGCGAAATGCTGGACGCCCTGGTTGCCGAATACGCCGATGATTTTCCGCCGGTGATCGCCGAGGCGCGGCTGGATCAGTATCACAAGACGCAAAATAATCTGTTCTTCGCCTGGGCCGGTGGCATCGAAAAAGGCCAACCCCATTATTACCGCATCCAGACTCCGGCGTTCCTGATTGAATACGACGACACGCAGAATGAGGCGAATCATATTCACTCGGTGTGGCGCGATTACAACGGCGATTTTGGAGAGGATCTGCTGGGAGATCACTACAAGAGTAGTCATCAGCATTAGCGGTTCTGCAAAGCCGAAGGCCGACGGGGGCGTCCGCCCCACATTGATCATGAGATCTGTCCAGCCATCATATAGGTACAAGGTAGGCGATCTGGCGGGCAAGGCAGCAAGGGGAAAGAAGATAATTTTCTTTGCCAGGCGGTGCTAGGATTTAGGTATGGCGCTGTCGCGCCGCTGGTTTCTTTGGTCCCTTCCGGCGGCTTGTTTCGGTCAATCTGGTGCGAAGGGGCGGGTACTTCCTTCGGCCTTAAAACGGTATGCCGATCCAGCCACTGAATTTCCGGTGCAGCGGCTCACCGATCCGGCGCATGCGAGCATTCTTTCGGGTCCGCGGGCTATTTCGAGGCATGGTTTTCTGGTGTGCGCTTCCGATGTCTCGGGGCGCTTTGAAGCGTATCGCATCGACCTGAAATCGGGACAACAAAAACAGCTTACCGACGCGGCCAATCTCGATCCGCACTCGATTACGCTTACACCGGACGATCGGAGCATCGTTTATCTGGATGGCTCCAGCCTCACAATGGCCAATCTGGGGTCCCTGCGCAGCCGGGAAATCTACAAAATTGCTGATGGAATCGGGCGCGGGCTGGGGCTCGCCGACGATGGACTCTACGCGGCGCTGATCGAACCCAAAGGACTGAGGCTCATTAATATCGCGAAGGGAACGGCTGAGACTTTGGCTGAGGGCGACGACATCAGCGATGCGATGCCGCGTCCGAAGCGGGCTTCGGTCCTTTACCGGCGTGGAGGAGCTTTGTGGCTGGCCAATTACGATGCGCAGCAGAATTACCGGCTGCGGGTGGCGGAGGACGGAATCGGGCCGGCGTTGTGGAGCCCCGATGGGCGGTCTGTTTTCTACCTCAGTTATCCGCCGGATGCGGAGCACAAGCTGCATTCGCTGCGCGAGTTTGTGCCGGATTCCAATGAAGATAAAGCGCTCGCCGATACCAGCCAGTTTGTAGGGATCGGGCGCAACGCCGACGGCAGCGTATTTGTGGGCGCGAGCGGCAGCAAGGCATCGCCTTACGTGCTGTTGCTGGTTCCGGCGGTGAAACGGGAATTGACGCTATGCGAGCATCACGCGAGCGACGCATCCATGGTGAACCCGGTATTTTCTCCCAATAGCCAGAGGGTCTTTTTCATGAGCGACAGGCATGGGAAAGCGGCTATTTACTCGCTGGCGGTGGAGAAGCTGGTGGCGGAAACGGAGACGGCGTAGCTAACGTTCAGAGCGGCGAGCGCCGATAAACGCATATGGGTACGATGGTACGTATGCGATCGCTGCTCGTTGGTTTTGCGTTTCTGCTGGCGATTCCCGCTGCTCAGGCGGGGCCCGCTACGCCCAAGTCGCAATGCGGGAATAGCTGCAAATCGAGCTACACGTTATGCATGAAGCGATCGAACGATAAAGGGGCCAGGAAGGCTTGTAAATCACAGCGCAAGATGTGCAAGAAGAATTGCCGGGGATAAAGAGAAGTAGCCAGGAGCCAGAATAAAGAGATCAGGCGGCTGAGTAGCGTTGTTTTAGGCTTTGGAACTGTTTTTGGCGGATCAGGTTTGAGCGGTGGAGCTGGTAGCGGGTTAGGACTCCTAGGATTGATAATCCGTAACGGCAACTGGCCAGGAAAGACGCGGAGGAGGCTTGGGGGAAATAGCGGGTGGGGACGGGGATCTCCGCGATGCGCATTCCGGCGTCTACGAACTGGGCCATGATTTCCTGGTCGAACACGAAGTTATCGGAGTTCATGGCGAGATTCGCCGCTTCTAGCGCGTCCCGCCGGTAGGCCCGGTACCCCGTATGATATTCGGCAAGATTCAGGCCGAAAACATAATTTTCCAGGGCGGTGAGAAAACGGTTCGAGATGAATTTCCACCACGGCATTCCCTGCTTCATCACATTGCCGGCGAGCAGGCGGGAGCCGAGTACGACATCGGCAGTGCCATCCTCAATCGGCTTGATGATTTCGGGCAACAGGGTGGGATCGTACTGATAATCGGGATGAACCATGACGACGATGCCGGCGCCGGCGCGCAAAGCTTCGCGGTAACAGGTCTTCTGATTCGCTCCGTAGCCGTAATTGCGGTCGTGCACGAACACTTCGAGCTTCAATTCGCGGGCGATGCGAAGGGTTTCATCGGAGCTGCCGTCATCGACCAGAATGACCAGATCGACGATATCGTGAGGCAGTTCGGCATAGGTCATGTGGAGCGTCTTTTCGGCGTTATAGGCGGGCATGACGACGACGACTTTTGATTTCTCCACTTGCGCTCCAGTCTAACATTCCAGACGAATGCCGGGCTTTTTCGTAGTACCTTTGGTCTGGCAAGTAATAAGTTTCATTTTACATACCTGGATTTCATAATAACCACGTATAATGCTAAATACATGAGACTTCCGCTTCAGGGCATTGTTACTCCGCTGGTCACGCCGCTGGATCACTCGGGCTCCTCTCTCGACGCGCGCGGGCTGGAGCGATTAATTGAATATGTTATTGCGGGTGGCGTGTCCGGCGTTTTCGTGCTGGGCACGACGGGCGAGTTTCCTTCGCTTGGCCTGGAGATAAAACAGGAAATTATTCGCCACGCCTGTACACTGGTGAATCGCCGCGTTCCGGTGTTAGCGGGCATTTCCAGTACTGCCATTACGGAAACGCTGCACCTGGCCGACGCCGCAGTAGAAGCGGGGGCCGACGCCCTGGTGCTGGCCGCGCCTTACTATTTCCAACATTCCCAGAGCGATTTGTTGCGGTATCTGGAGCGAGTTACTGAAAAGCTCGTCTTGCCGCTGTTTCTCTATAACATTCCGCCGCACCTTACGAGAACATCCTTCGATCCGGAGACGGTCCGCCGCGCCGCGGATTTGCCGGGGGTGATCGGACTCAAAGACAGCAGCGGCGATCTCAAGTATCTGGAGAAAACGGTGGAGCTGATGCGGGACCGGCCGGGATTCAGCATGTTGGCCGGCTCCGAAGACATGCTGCTCAAAAGCATCAACCGGGGCGCACACGGAGGGGTCTGCGGCGGGTCGAATCTGAATCCAAGGCTTTTCGTCGACCTTTACGATTCCATTTCAAAAGGCGCGACGGAGGCCGCGGTGAGATTGCAGGAACAGGTGGATCATATGGGCCGCGCCCTCTATCGCACGGGACACCCCGGAGGCAGCTATTTGCGGGGGATTAAAGCTGCTTTAGCGCTCGCCGGCATTTGCAATCCGGAGCCGGCGCTGCCTTTCGGGCCATTTTCCGAAGCTGAATATGCGCTGATCAAAAGAGGATTTGAGACAATAAACTTCTAAAGATGGTAAAGGATCAATATCTTTCGCGCGCGGTGGAAAAAGCAATGCTCGCGCTCGATTGTATCCGGCAAAGTCCTCAGCCTTTATCTTTAATGGAAATATCGGCGGTGTTGGGGCTAACGAAAGCGTCGGCGTTCCGGCTGCTTTATACGCTCGAGGCGCTGCACTATCTTTCGAAGTCGGCGGACGGGCGCTATTTCGCGCCGCCGCATTTTGCTCATCACGACCTGGTGCGTCACGGGTCAGCCTCGCTGGAACGTTTAAGCATGGAGTATGGGGAAACGGTGAGTCTGGCCGCGCTTTTTGAAAATCACATCGAGGTGATGGTGGTGTTTGAAAGCTCGCAATTGATGCGCATGGGGAATACTCCGGGGCGCATTTTGCCGCCTAATGCCAGTTCGATGGGGAAAGCGATCACGGCATTTCAGCCGCCGGAGATTACGGAAAAGCTGGTCCGCAGCTATGGAATGCACCGGTTCACGCCCCATACGATCGTCGATGAAATCGCGCTGCGGGACGAGTTCGCGGAAGTCCGTGAAAGGGGCTTTGCGGAGGATGTGGAAGAGAGCGTGGTGGGCGGGCGGTGCTTCGCGGCGCCGATTTTGCGGGCGAATGGATTCGCGGTTGGGGCGGTGAGCTTATCGATGCCGATGATCCGGTTTCGGGGGGAAGAGCAGCGGCAGGTGATTCTGGGGGCGGTGCGGGAGACGGCTAAGGGGATTGAAGGGCGGATATAAATAAGACAGCGGGTAGCGCGCCACAAACACGTCGACACTCTCGAAAACGTCATTGACACCGCTCCCTGCGGTCACGGCTCGGTAGAGGTGCGGATGCGTCGGGTATTCATTGCTATCGGTGCGGCGCAAAATGGCGTTTGATGGGGCGGCCCCAATCGGTTGATTCGCGGAGTTGGCGTTTTAGGATTTTTCCGCCGGGGTTGCGGGCGAGCGGGTCTGTGCGGAGGACTATGTATTGGGGAATTTTGAAATCGGCCAGGCGGTCGGCGGCGAAGTCGAGGAGGTCGCGGATTTCTACGCTGGCACCGGGCTTCAATACGATGACCGCGCCGACTTTTTCTCCCATCATGGTATCGGGAACGCCTAGCACGGCGACTTCGAATACTGCTGGATGGGCGGCCAAGGCGTTTTCTACTTCGACGCAATAGACGTTTTCGCCGCCACGGTTTACCATGTCTTTTTTGCGATCGACGATCTGGACGAATCCATCGTGATCGATGCGAGCCAGGTCGCCTGTGTGCAGCCAGCCATCGGCGAAGGCTTCGGAGGTCGCTTCGGGTTTCTGCCAGTAACCTTTGACGACGTTGGGGCCGCGAATGAGTAGCTCGCCGACATCGCCGCTGACGTCTCCGAGTTTAAGATCCACGACCGGCGCGGCGAAGCCGACTGTTTCGGGACGCAGGCGGGCGAATTCGTGAGGGAGGAACGTCGCGACGGAACAGGTTTCAGTCAATCCGAATCCGTTGCCGACACGGGCGTTGGGGAACGATTCGAGAATGCGGGCCACCAGGTCGGGAGGAGTAGGCGCGCCGCCGTAGCTGAGCCAGCGGACTCCGGTAGTGTCGATTTCGCGAAAATTGGGCTGCTGGATGGCGATCCAGTAGACGGCGGGAACGGAAGTGAGGGAGTTGATGCGCTCTTCGGTGATGAGGTTCAGAAATGCCTGGACGTTGAACGCCGGCATGATGACGGTGGCGCCGCCGCTCCAGCAATTCGGCAGCAACTGGCTGTTGCAACCGGTGACATGAAACAGAGGCACGGAGACCAGGGTGCGCGTGCTTCCATCGGCCGGCAGAGGGACAATGCGGCGGCAGGTTTCGATGTTGGACAGGAAGTTTTCGTGGGTGGTCATGGCACCTTTGGGAAATCCAGTGGTGCCGCTGGTGTAGAAGATCGCTGCGACATCCCGCGGCTGGAGATCGTCGACGGCGAAGGGCGCGGCATCGGGGAGGGGCTGGCCGGGGAGACAGACGAACTTGCTGCCGGAATCCTGGACGACGTAATCGACCTCGGCTTCACTGAAACGAGTGTTGACGGGGACGGCGATAGCTCCGGCGAGCTGGGCGGCGAAGAAAGCAACGCACCAGTCGAGGCTGTTTCCGAGACGGATGGCGACGCGGTCGCCTGGGGTGATGCCTGCGGCGCGAAAGCCTCCGGCAACGCGCGCGGCGCGATCCCAGAGATCCCGATAGTTGATGCGGGGTCCACCGGCTTCGACGATGGCTTCGGCGTGGGGAGATTTTTCAACGGTGGCGCGGAGCATGGCTACGAGGGACGGGAGCAGATTGTCGTAGTGGGCGATGCCGGATGGGTCGCGGGTGATGGCGGATTGGTCGAAGGGGTGCATGGTTTTAGTTATTCCTGGCTGAGGGGCGGGGTTCCTCGGAGGCTCTGCCTGCGCACCCAAAGCAAAGGCCGACGAGGGCGTCGGCCGCGGTCCAGGGGGACCGCCCCACCCCTGGCGTTCGTCAAGGAACTTCGGAAACAGGACACTAGTAGGCTCCTTGGTGTTCGAAGATTTTTTGGGGGTTTTCTACCAGCATGGCGTGGAGTTGGGCTTTGGTGACTCCGGCTTGGGTCAGGGCGGGGATTACGTCGTTATGGATGTGCAGGTAGTGCCAGCGTGGAAGGATGGCGGGGAGCTGGCGTTCGGGGAGCCAATGATTGAAGCAGGCGGCGTCGTGCGAGAGCACCATTTGCGATGCGTGGCCCATTTCGCAGAGGCGGGCCACGGTAGAGACGCGGTCCTCGAAGGACAGAATGCTATCGATGCCGAAACGGTCCATGCCGATGTAGGAGCCGTTCGACATGAGCTCGCATAAGTATTCGAGATCGGTGGTGTCGCCACTGTGGCCGATGACGACGCGGGAGAGGTCGACGCCTTCTTCGCGGAACACGCGCTGCTGATCGAGGCCGACGCGACGGCGGGCGTGGGTATGGGTCGAGATGGGCACGCCGGTTTGGCGATGGGCTTGCGCGGTGGCGCGAAGGATGCGCTCGACTCCGGGAGTGAGGCCGGGGGCGTCGGTGGCGCACTTCAGAATGCCTGCTTTGACGCCGGTATCGGCGATGCCGGATACGATATCGCGGACGAACATATCGGCGATCAGCTCCGGGCCGCCGAGGACGGTGCCGGGCCCGCGATAGGAAAAATAGTGCGGGAGATCGCAGTAAGTATAGATGCCGGTGGCGACGATGATATTCAGTTCGGTCTGCGCGGCGATCTGCTGGATGCGGGGAATATAGCGGCCCAGGCCGAGCACGGTGAGATCGACGATGGTATCGACGCCGCGGGATTTGAGCTCATTCATGCGGGTGACGGCATCGGCGATGCGCGGCTGCTCCTCGCCCCAATCTTCGGGGAAATTTTCCTGAATTTCGCGATCGAGCACGAAGACGTGCTCATGCATCAACGTGGTGCCTAGACGCGCGGAATCGACGGGACCGCGAGCGGTTTGGACGGTTGCCATGGGGTGATTATAGGTGAAACTGGAGGGATGAGATTTTATCTTCTGGCTGTCGCGATGCTGGTCGCGTCGGGGGCGCGGGCGGAGACGGGCAGCTTGACTATTCACATGATCCTGCATGCGGTAGGCGAGGAGCGTTATGAGGTCGCGCCTTTCGAAGGCGGGCTGAAGCTGACGACTACGTTCGAATATACCGATCGCGGGACCAAGCGGACTACGGTGGCGGAACTGCGAACGAAAAGCGATTTCACGCCGCTGAAGTTGGATGTGCAGGGGAAGCCCAGTACGTTGCGGGTCGAGGGAGGGTCGGCGATGGTGCAGGAGGGTTCGGCCAGCCGGACGCTGGCGACACCGGAGAAGTATTTCGCGATTTTCGGGCCGTCTCCGTTCGCGGTGCAGATGATGATGATGCGTTACTGGAACGCCCATGGACGGCCGGCGCGGCTGGCAGTGCTGCGGTCGAGCGCGGAGGCGGCGCCGGTCGAGATCGCACTGGCGGGGCACGATTCGATTGTGGTCGATGGGGAGAAGATTGGCCTCGACCGGTTTACGATCGCCAATTTAATGTTCGGGCGCGAGATTGTGTGGATGAATCGCAATGGCGATCTGGCCGCGGCGATGACGTTCGCCGGCGGGCTGCCGATGGAGGCGGTGCGCACCGAGTATGAATCGGCGCTGCCGCAACTGTACCGGAGCGGCGTGGCGCAGCAGATGAGAGATCTGGAAGCGATCGGGCGGATGGCGCCGGCGGAGCGCAAAGGCACTTTCGCGATTGTGGGGGCGAGGCTGGTCGATGCGACGGGCGCGGCGCCGGTGGAGAATTCAGTCGTGATCGTACGCGATGGACGAATTACGGCGGCGGGCAAGGTCGCGGTTCCGGCTGGGATGGCAGTGGTGGATGCGAAGGGGAAGACTTTGTTGCCGGGATTGTGGGAAATGCACGTCCATTTTTCGGGCGTCGAGTTCGGGCCGGCGCTGCTGGCGGCGGGAATCACGACGGCTCGCGATTGCGGAGGCGAGTTCGATTATCTGGTGGCGCAACGCGACGCGGCGGACGCGGTGAGTCCACGGCTGCTGCTGGCGGGATTGGTGGACGCGGGTGGATTGAAGGCGTTCGGCCACGTGACGGCGGAAACTCCGGAGGAAGGGCGAGCGGTGGTGGATCGGTACCATGCGGCGGGGTTCGAACAGATCAAGCTGTATACGTTCTTAACGCCGGAGGTGGTGAAGGCGATCGCTACGGAGGCGCATCGGCTGGGAATGACGGTGACAGGCCATGTGCCGCAGGCGCTGAATGCGTTCGAAGGCGTCGAAGCGGGGATGGATCAGATTAATCATTTGAATTACGTGTCGGCGATGATGAGACCGGCGGGCGGAGGGCGCGGCGCGATCGACGTGAACTCCGAGGCGGCGCAGAAGGCGATTCAGTTTTTCAAGGATCACCGCACGGTGGTGGATCCGACGGCCGGGTGGGGAGAGATGGCGGGGCATTCGAAAGAAGTGGACGTCGAGACGTTCGAGCCGGGGATCCGGAAGGCTCCTTTCGTGCTGGATGCGAAGTATCGCGGGATGGGCGGGGATACGACGGCGGAGCAGATGCGGGCGCGCACGGCACAGACGGTGGCCGTGATCGGCGCGCTGCACAAGGCGGGCGTGATCATCGTGCCGGGCAGCGATACGGGGCTGGTTGGATTCGGGCTGCATCGCGAACTGGAGTTGTATGTCCAGGCGGGGATGACGCCGCTCGAAGCGATTCAATCGGCGACGATTGTTTCGGCGCGGGCGATGCGGCTGGATGCCGATTCGGGGACGATCGAGGTGGGCAAGCGCGCCGACATGATCCTGGTGGATGGG